>NZ_JBLTJC010000007.1:0-82036 GCF_048158785.1 Streptomyces colwelliae
CCACCACACCGGAACCCCAGGCATCCTGCCCAGCCACGAACAGACCCTTGACCGGAGTACGGCATCCCGCCCGTGCCGAGCGCAACCGCTGGGGAGTCGCCGCGAGGCCGTAGAAGGAGCCCAGCACGCTGTGCTGATAGGTCTCGAACGACAGCGGCGTCGCCAGTTCGGCGAATGCGATCGTCTCGCGGAAACCGGGCCACCGTTCCTCCAGGCGGGCGATCAGCCTGCCGGTCAGCTCGTCCTTGAACTTCCGGTAGCTGTCCGGCCGTTCGTTCTCGGGCGTGCCACGCCACTGGTCGACCACCTTCGGATCGACGAGTTCCAACAGCTCCACCGTGTGGAACCGAGCGGCGGGGTTGTTGAGCGAGGCGAACGAGACGTACAGGGTGCCTTCCCCCGGAGGGCGATGGATGCTGTCGTGCTCATCGAGATCCGGCATGAACCAGTGGTTCTCGCCGCGCAGCCCGAACTCGGCCGGCGACCGGTCCAGCCCGAGAAACAGCATCACCGCCGACCGTTCCGCGGGCAGCTCCGCCAGTTCGTGGGTTTTCCCGATCAGGGCGTACGTGTTGCGCACCCCGGCCGCCGAGACGACGGTGTCCGTCCGCACCCGGTACCGGCGGCCGTTGGCGGTGTCCTCGACGTCGACACCGACCACCCTGCCCCCCTCGACAACGACCTCATGGACCCGCTGCCGGGAGCGCAGCACCACGCCGTACCGCGCGAGGATCTCCAGAACGACCCGGTTCAACTCCTGCGGGCCGCCCACGGGATGTGCGGTGCCTTCCATGAAGAAGGTCAGCGGAACCGCCGCGTGATAGCCGAACGCGCTCGATGCCGGCGGAGTGCCGTAGAGTCCCCATCGCGCGGCCAGCACGGCCCGCAACTGCGGATCGCGGAAACTCCGCGCGACCTGGTCCTGCAACGACCGGTACGCCGACGGGAAGAGCCGCTCGACGACGGACTCACCCGCTCTGCGTACGCCGGCGGGGAACGACGCGAAGACATTGCGCGCGGTCAGACCCGCCATGGCCCACCGTGTGGTCCGGAAGAATCCGTCGATCGCGTCGGCCTCGGCGGGGAACTGTTCCTTCAGACGCGCACGGAACCGTTCCTTCGTGGCGGGGATGGCGAAATCGAACCCCGGGAAGTGCAGCGCGTCGTACTCGTCCGGCAGCGGCGAAAGCTGCGCCCGCCCGCCCGTCATGAACCCGAGGAACGGACCGGCGTCCGCGCTCATGTAGTGCAGCCCGGTGCCGAACCGGTATCGCCCGGCGCGGGAGAACTCGTGCGTCATCCCGCCGAGCGTGTAGTGCTGTTCGAGGACGAGAACACGCTTCCCGCCGAACTGCGCGATCGTGCGCGCCGCCGCGAGGCCGCCCATACCCGACCCGATCACCACCACATCGGCTTCCTCGTCCGACACCATCGGAACCCCCCAGTCAGCTGTCCTCCGAGGCGCTCAGATTGGCCGAACCGGCTTGACGTCGACTGAATGACCAGTGAAGCCACCCGGAACCAGGTCCCGGTCTCATTCATTTCCCGTCCAGTCCGACGCCATAGCTTTGCGTCGATCCGCACGCCCGAGGAGAGGCTGGTCCATGGTGAACGGGAAACCGACGATCGTGCTCGTACACGGAGCCTTCGCCGACAGCAGCGGCTTCAACGCCGTCGCCAAGCGGCTTGTCGCCGACGGCTATCCAGTAATCGCCGCACCGAATCCACTTCGAGGGCTCGCCTTTGACGCGGCACACGTCAAGGCACTGCTGGACAGCATCGCGGGACCGATCGTGCTGGTCGGGCACTCCTACGGCGGAGCGGTCATCTCCACTGCCGCCGAGGGAAACGCGAACGTGAAGGCACTGGTCTACCTGGCGGCGTTCGTGCCGGAGACGGGCGAGAGCGCGCAAGCACTGGTCGAGAAGTTCCCGGGCAGCACCGTGGGCGAGTCCCTCAAGCCTGTGCCGCTGCCCGACGGTCAGGTCGACCTGTACATCGACCCGAAGGTCTTCCATCCTCATTTCGCCGCCGACGTGTCGGCAGAGGAAGCGACCCTCTACTCGATCACGCAACGCCCGGCCACCGGCACCGCCCTGGGCGAGCCCGCCACCGGTCCGCAGGCATGGCACACGATCCCGAACTACAACCTGATCAGCGGCGCCGACAGGATCATCCCACCGGCGACGCAGGAGTTCATGGCCCAGCGCTCCTGCGCGAAGACCCAGGTGGTCGAGGGTGCTTCGCACATGGTGTTCGTCTCACGGCCGGGTGCGACGGTGGGCCTCATCGAGACAGCCGTGCAGGAGCAGACGCTCACGCAGTAACAGTCCGATGATCCATGGGAGGGAACATGCACAAGAGCGAAAAGGCCATGAGGTGGGGTCTGCGGATCCATCTCTTCTGGTACGTCGTCGCCAATCTGGCCCAGGTGGTGCTGTGGGGCATCCTCACCCCTGACCGATTCTTCTGGCCCTTGTGGTCGATTCTCGGCTGGGGTGTCGGGCTGGTGATCCACTTCTGGGTGATCCGTGCGAAGTCCCGCTCACTGGTCCGGCCATGAACTGAGCCAACGCGAGGGAGAAAAGAGGAGATTCATGTCCGAGAAAGTGGTCCCGGGTCGCAACACCGCCGCTGCCGAGGGCGACATCGTAGTCTTCTACATCGGACTACGGATCAACCGGCTGCGAGCATTCTCCAGTTGGCTGCCGGCGTTCATGTCGATGCCGCGCATGCTTCGCGAGCTGTCGGAGGAGAAGGGCAGCGGACTTCTCGGCTACAAGGTGCTCTACGGCAGCCTCCGGGACTTCTACGTCGTCCAGTACTGGACCGACAAGGAGCGGCTCCTCGCCTACGCCCACCAGCAGGACAAGGAACACCGGCCCGCATGGACGGAGTTCAACCGACGAGCACGCGCCGGGAGGGGCCACGTGGGTATCTGGCACGAGACGTTCATCGTCCCGGTGGGCTCCTACGAATCGGTGTACGTCGACATGCCCGCCTACGGCCTCGGCGCCGCGACAGGTGTCGTTCCGGTCAGTCGGCGCGGCGACACGGCAGCCCAGCGTCTGCGGGCGGCAGAGAGGTAGGCGTCCGTTCCGCGACGATCGCTCACGCTGAACCGCCCGGCACTTGCGAGAAACGCTCCTGAACTGCAGCGACAGGACTTGTCCAGGGGCCGGTTGGCTGCATCTCTTGCCTGGGCCGTGGACGGCCCGGGCAAGATCCCCCTCAATCTTGCTCTGGCAGTCACGCTCGCTGGGAACTGTCCCACGGACATCGCCATGCTGCGGGCCGAGCGGGGTCCGGTCGTTGGCCGACGGCCATGCCCCGGTTACCGGCGGGGAGATGACCAAGACCTGGACGGCGTTCTCGTCGTCGTGCACTCGGACAAGCAGGACGCGGCCCCGAGTTGGGCGAAAACCTACGGTCATCCGCCGTTGACGGGCTTCGTCGACCACGGTCCGGGCAGGACCGGGGAACCGGTGGCCGCCCCGCTGAGACTGACGAGACACCCGGCCTGCTCTTCAGCACACAACTGCCCCTCGATGAGTCGCTCGCTGTGCACACACTGAACGCCGACGGCACAGACGGATGGCTGTCCGGATCGGACACCTTCCCTCTCGGGAACCTGGACGAACAGCTCCGCGACGAGGCGTGACCCCAGGCATCCACCCGCCGGCCGACGACGGCAAAGGGACGCCCGTGGAACCCGGTGTTCACGTCACCCCTGAACCCTCCGGATGGTTCCAGCAAGTCCTCGCGCGAACCTCCGCCGCAGGGCTCGCCGCCTTCGCCGGCGACGTTAACTCCGCGTACACACCGGTCGGCATCCCATTCGTCGGCACCGACCACGTCTTCCGTCTCAACGGAACACGCGTGGAGGCATTCTCCGGAGTCCACGCCGACCTCTTCGGTCACCTGGCCGCGGCCGCCTGCAGCAGTACCGCAGCGAGGTCCACGCTCTGCGCACCAAGTGGCCTGCGGACACCTGGGACGAGGAGTGGAACGGCCCCGTGTCGATACACCAGGATGGCTCGGTCCCAACCATGCACCTGTTGCCCTGACCACTCTTCGTGAACCGTCGAACGTCGTCGAAGGAGCCTCCCCGCCATGCCCCATCGACCGCTGGCGGGAAGGGCTCCTGGGGAGAATCCGGGGAGTGCGGGCGGCGCTGGGGAGCGCGCGGGGAGAATCGACTGCGTAGCCGAGCGGCAATCCGAAAGATCCAGAAAGATGGATCAGACCAGGTCAGCGACGGTTTCAGCGACATCATCGCAGGTCAACGCCACCCGATAGACAACTTCAAGAAGATCTTTTCGTTCCACCAGCTTCGCGCATCGCACCCTGTCTTGTACGAGCCCGTCTCCGACTCCGGCCTTGCCCAGTTCACAGCCAAGATCCGGACCATGCGCGGGCCAAAGCCCTTCATCTCTGATTCAAAGACCACATTCGCGCTGGCCAGGGCCATGCGCGCCGTGTACCACCAGCAGACCAAGAATCTGTTGAGCGCTGTGCGCAAGCGGCTGAGTACAATCGCCTGAGATCGCGAAATTCTCAGCGGTATCCGTCAGCCAGGCTGCACATTGGATCGCCTGACCAGCAACGCAGCACGCCTGACACCCCATCAGAACGAGCGTCATTTCAGCGTCAAGATATCGCCCGTAACGCCCACACCGCGCATAATGCGCACGCACAAAACCGCAGGTCAGGGCAGCTTGGCGACCGGCTCCAGGATCGCGACGCACTCCACATGATGAGTCACAACACGGGATGGAAAGCCAGACAACGTCGGCCGCCGATCCTGGCGGCCGACCGAGTCAGAGGACCGGAAGCTCCCCCAGCCGCCTGCCCTGGTCGGCCTGCCCCGCCGTGAGCGCCGCAAGCTCGCCGACGTCGGTGAAACAGGGACCATGCCAGGCGTCCGGGGCGGCGACCGCCTGCGCGTGCGCCTCGGTCCCGAAGCGCCGCGCGGCCTCGTGCAGGCGCTGCAGGATCTCCAGCGCACGGACATTGAGCACACCGATGCATGTCCACCACGTCCGTGAAACGGAGTCGAACTGGGCGATGGAGCGCAGGAGTTGACGCTGTTCTTCGACGGCAGCCGGGTCGGCGGGAGCTGCGGCTGCGGTGACCTCCAGCAGCCACCGCGCGGTGTTGGAGTGAGTGGTCGTCGACGTCATGGTGCGGACCGTATCCGCCAGTACTGACAACGCCCCTGCGTCGTGGTCGGCACATGGTGCCGACCACGACGCAGCCCCCGGGGTACGCAGTGGCCAAAGAGGACTTATGGAGCCGTTTGTCGACTACCTCAGGTTGAGGGTGTCTCCGGCCGACGTCTTCAGCGAGGTGGTCGTGGTGCCGGGGAAGTACCAGCGCCAGATGCCCGCCGAGGCGACGGTCACCTTGATGGTCAGTTGCCCGAGGTTGCCCGTCGTCACGGTCCTGACCGTGCTGTAGTGGGCGGCGCCCTTCTTCCGGAACTGGAGCTTGACCTGCTGCCCGGGGTACCCGTGGTACTTGCGGTCCTCCCAGTTGGCCCGCGCCAGTTTGCCGGTGACGGTCACCTTGGCGTTCTTGGCGACCTTCTCGGGTGCGATGACCGTGGTTAGCTGGGCGGCCCGCTTGACCTTGTACTCGGCGATGTGGTCGGAGATCCAGTAGTCGCCGTCGTTCGCCTTGACGGTCGCGTTGACCTGCCAGACGCCGGCGACCTTGTTGGAGTCGATGTCGTCACTGTCGGCGATCCAGGTGGGATCGATGGTCAGCGTGGCCCGGCACACCGAGGTCGTCGCGCTCTTCTTCGTGCACCGCGAGTCGTCGTTCCAGGTCGCGAAGGTGTAGGCGCTCGTCTTGTTGAACGTGCTGACGTGCGTGAGCCCCTTCACTCCCGAGTTGTCCTTGACGGTGATGTCGACCGGGTAGCGGATCGTCTTCGCCGTGCCCACGATGACGCTGCCGCCGCCGTTGACGACGGTCTTCACCACCCGGACGTCTCCTCGCCCCTCCGCGTGTGCCCCAGTCGCCATCGTCAGCACCAGGGCTGCCGCCGCGCTGGCCGCGGCCCAGACCGTTCTGCCTCTCATGATCCTCCCCTTGTCGTGTGCGTGCCAGGAGAGGCTATGTCGTGCCGCATCCACCCTCGGCCTCCTGCTGGCAGTCCTGGTCACCACATCCGGCGTCCAGGACTCCACGGCCGGCCGCACCCTCCTGGAACAGGCTGCCGCCGACCACCCCGGCCTACGCAAAGTCTGGGTCGACGGCGGCTACCGCAAGCACTTCGTCGAGCACGCCGCCAGCCTCGGCATCGACCTTCAAAACGTCCAACGCGCAGCAGGGGTAAGGGGATTCACCCCGATCCCGAAACGATGGGCAGTGGAGCGGACCTACGGCTGCTCATGATGCACCGACGCCTGGCCCGCGACTACGAAACTCACCCACACCGCTCCGAAGCCATGATCCACCTCGCCATGACCGACCTGATGACCCGCCGCCTCACCGGAGAGAACACCATCTCCTGGCGAGACCCGACACCAGCACACTAAAGCCGCACACAGGGATAAAACAGCAAAATGAAACGACCTCTCACGAATATCGCGTACATCTTGGAATTTTCGGCGCTCCTCCTGCATGAACACCAGCAGCGAATCGCTTCCTCGGAAGGCCGCGCCCAAGCCATTCCTCCACGGTTCGCCAGGACTCGGCCGAAGCCGGACGGAAGCGCTCACGGGCACCGAGCAGCCACAGCGAGCTGCTCATCACATTCCGCGAGGTGGGCCGTACCGCGTCTCAGGACGCTCGTCCGGGGTCATTGGCAGGTCCTGAAGTGCCACCGGCCCAGGGTAGAAGGCGGAACCGCCCGGGCCCGTCACCTCCTCGCCGATCAGCCAGCGGTAGAGCCACTCCGCGAACGAGAATGAGTACTCAAGGAATTCATAGTCGCCGTTCTCGATGAACAGCGACCCCCGGCCCGAGGCTCCCCTGGGAGCGTAGAAGATCACCTCGGCCCGGTCGGTGCTCGCGATCGGAATCAGGCCGTCCGGAGTACCGAAGACCAGCTCACGGACGCCGAGCGAGATGCGGGGGTCGCCCTCGGGCTCCCCTTCGTCCCACTCGACCTGCGACCAGGACTCGGAGGTACGGCGAATGTCCTCGGCCAGATTGAACCGTTCGGTCGCGGGATGGGTCAGATACAGGTGCCCGTTGATCTGAACAGGGGCGTAGGCGTCGACGATCTCCTTGTAGTCAGCCGGGAGACCGACCCCCAGCTCGTTCTCCACCCTCCGCCACGCCTCGGGATCCCGGTACCGCCACGAGGGCTCACCAAGCATCACCAGCACGCGCTCAAGAAAGTTCTCGTTCTTCAACCCCGTCACCTCCTCGGGCAGTCTGCGCTGCCCCGAGTGGTCCCACCCGTCGGCGACTGCGTGATCACACAGTGCTTCATGTTTCCGTCTTCCACAGTCCCGTAGTTGTACTCGATCTCGGTGGGTATTCCGCTGCCGCTGTTGCCGTAGTGCGGGATCACGGAGATCTCCACGTGCTTGCCCGACTTGACGAAGTTCCTGATCTCCTTTTCCACACCGTGATTGAGGTACGGGCTGTTGGTCTGCTCGTACTCCGCCACCAGGTTCCGCAGGTCGATCCCGGAACCACTCGCCGCGGCGGGAATCAGATGGCCGTTGGCGGGTATGTGGCCCTGCTGCACGATCTCCGCCATGCCCGGAGGCCGCGTGGACGAGTTGGTGTTCGTCCCCGGCGCCTTGCGGCCCTTGTTGTAGTCGCTCTGGTCCAGCAGGCCGTACACGCCGGTCGCCCGGCACTCGTAGCGGTCCTCGAAGGTGTCGTAGTAGCGCTCGCGCGGCAGGTACACGGCGTGTCCCGTCGGGCTCACTCCGGGACCGACGTCGCATTTCTCGTCGTCCCGGTCACGGCCGTTGTTCTTTCCGCCGGGGTTGTCGACCGGCGCGGGCAGGAGTTCCTGGGCGTCGTCCGGCGCGTAGTCGTCGTTGTCCGCGAGGTCGAGCATCTGCGCTGCGCCGATGATCAAGTCGATGACGTCGCCCGGCTTCCAGCCGCCGCCGTCGCCGTTTCCGTTGCCGCCCCAGTCCACCTTGGGCTTCGGCCGGGTCGGTGCGGGCTTCGGGTGCGGTCCGTTGTTGGGGTTCTGGTCTATGGGCGGCTTGGGCGGGATGATCACCCGCGGTTGGGTGGGCGTGGTGATACCGCCGCAGGAGTAGGTGCAGGTGTAGGTGCCGGTGCCGGTGGAGACGAGGGCGGATTTGCCGGCGCCCCGGTACATGGCGTCCGCCTGGGCCGAGAGCGCACTGGACGCGCTGCCCGCGTACGACTGGGAGAGGACGTTGGTGTACGTGTGCGAGTAAGTACCGGTCGTGGTGCCCGAGCCGCTGTACCGAGAGCAACCCGGCAGTCCGGCACGCGGGCTGGAGCGCGGCTCAGTCACCGGGCGCGGCCACGCAGTCGGCACACCACAACATCGGTTCGTCCGATGGGCTTTCGGCGTTCTGCGACGTCCGCAGCCTCATCGGCACCGGCGCCGTCCCTCTGCACCGAGGGGCGATCGCGGCCTACCGCGCACTGCACGGCTGAGCCCCGGACGACGTTCCGGGCATCCGGCCGGACCGGCGATGACGACTTTGCCGGTGTACCGCGGTACCAGTGATCAGCGCTCATTGTGACCTCCGGGTCCACGGGTCGCGCCGTAGCCGCTCCTAGCCTCGAAGCAGTGCCCCGGCGGGAAGCCGGGCCAGGCAGAGGCGGGGAGTGGCACAGTGATCGAAGTGCGCGGTCTGACCAAGCGGTACGGGGACAGGACGGCGGTGGACGGCCTGAGTTTCACCGCGCCGCCGGGGCAGGTGACCGGGTTCCTGGGGCCGAACGGAGCGGGCAAGTCCACCACCATGCGGATGATCGTGGGCCTGGACGCGCCGACCAGCGGCACGGCCCTGGTCAACGGCAAGCGCTACGCCCGACACCGGGCGCCCTTGCAGGAGTTGGGGGTGCTGCTGGAGGCGAAGGCCGTGCATCCGGGCCGCTCGGCGTTCAACCACCTGATGGCGTTGGCGTACACCCATGGTGTGCCGAAGCGGCGGGTGGAGGAGGTCATCGACCTGGCCGGTCTGCACGAGGTGGCGCACAGGAGGGTCGGGGCGTTCTCGCTGGGGATGGGGCAGCGGCTGGGTATCGCCGCCGCGCTCCTGGGCGATCCCGCGATCGTGGTGCTGGACGAGCCGGTCAACGGCCTGGACCCCGAAGGGGTGCGCTGGGTACGGGAGTTGCTGCGCGGACTGGCCGCCGAGGGCCGCACGGTGCTGCTGTCCTCGCACCTGATGAGCGAGATGGCGCAGACCGCCGACCGTCTGGTGGTCGTGGGGCGGGGGAAGCTGCTGGCCGAGACGACCGTCGACGCGTTGGTGGAGCGGTCGGAGGACAAGGGGGTGCGGGTGGCCACCGGCGAACCCGCGCGGCTGCGCTCGCTGTTGGCCGCCCCCGGCGTCACCGTGACCTCGACCGGTGCCGAGCGGCTGGTCGTCTCCGGTCTGGACACGCGGCGGATCGGGCAACTGGCCGCCGAGCACCAGGTGCCGCTGTACGAACTGGTCACCGAGTCGGTGTCCCTGGAGGAGGCGTTCATGAACCTCACCCAGGACGCGGTGGAGTACCACAGCAACGACACGCGGAGGGCCGCCTGATGACCGCCGACACCGTCACTTCGCCTACGGCCGTCCCATCGCCGGTGCGTCCGATGTACCGCGTGACCGGCCGACGGGTGATCCGTTCGGAGTGGTCCAAGTTCTGGTCGCTGCGCTCCAGTTGGATCACGCTCGGGATGGCCGTGCTGTTTTTGGTGGCCATCGGAGGAGTGGCCGCCGCCGTCTACAGTCCGAGCGGCCCGCTCGGCGGCAAGGACGCGGCATCCGGTGCCGCGCTGACCCTGGCCCTGGCCGGCACCAACCTCGCGGCACTGGCCGTGGGCGCGCTCGGTGTCCTGCTCTCGGCCGGCGAGTACAGCACGGGCATGGTCCGCTCGACGTTCGCCGCGGTGCCCGGCCGGCTGCCGGTGCTGTGGGCGAAGTGCGCGGTCTACGGCCCGATCGCGTTCGTCACGTCCACCGTCGGCGCCCTGGTCTCCTTCGGGCTCGGGAGCGCCGCCCTGCACGGCGAGAAGATCGCGCTGTCGCTCGGGGATCCCGGGGTGTTCCGGTGCCTGCTGGGCGCGGGCGTGTACCTGGGCCTGGTCGGCGTGTACGGCGTGACGGTCGGACTGCTGGTGCGCAACAACGCCGGGGGCATCGCGATCCTGGCCGGCGTGGTCCTCGTCCTGCCCGGTCTGACCGGGCTGCTGCCCAGTTCGCTGGGGGACACCGTCAGCCGGTATCTGCCCAGCAACGCCGGCCAGTCGGTAATGACCCTGCACGAGGCGAGCGACTCCCTGGTCGGCCCGGGAGCGGGTCTGACGGCGCTGCTGGTGTGGGCCGTACTGCTGCTGGCCGGTGCCGCCTACCGGTTGCGCCGCAGTGACGTCTGAGGTCGCGTCCGCGAGGATGGAGCCGATGGATCACACAAGGCCGGGTCACTCGGGCCGGGCGGGGGCGGCATCCCGCCCGGCCGGGTCGGTTCCGGCAGGGCAGGCGTCGCCCTCGCCTGAGCTGCCCCCCGGTCGGACACCTGTCGGCCCGGGGGCCGAGGCTGTCTGGGCGCACCCCGTCATGCGACTGCTGATGCGGGTGCTGGGCTGGCTTCGGGCGGCCGACCGGCGGCGTCCGTGGCTCCTCGACACCGCCATGGTGATCCTCGTCATCGCCGCCGCGCCGCCGGATCTGCTGGTGCACAGCCCTGGGAATCCAGTGTCGCGCCCGGTCGGTGGCGGGCTGCCTGTCGGTGTGGTGCTGAGTATCGCCGCTGTGCTGATCGTGCCGCTGTGGTGGCGGCGCCGTCGTCCCGCCGCGGTCTTCGGGGCGTGCCTCGTGGTCTGTCCGGTCATGTGGTCGCTGGGCCTGGGGCCCGCTGCTGCCGCCGTGCTCCTGATCGCCCTGTTCAACCTCGCCCTGCACGCCTCGCCCCGCGCGATCTGCTGGGCGCTGCCGGTCACCGTGACCGGGTGGGTGCTGCTCGTGGTCACCGTGATCCCGACGGGCAGTCCGGTGACCTTCCTCGTCCTGTCCGTCGGTACCGGCGTCGGGGCCGTGGCCCTGGGTCTGACCTTCCGGATCAGCAGGCTGTACCTGTCGGCGCTCCGGGACCGGGCTGCGCGGCTGGAGGTCGAGCGCGACCAGCGCGTCCGGCTGACGGCGGCGGCGGAGCGCTCACGGATCGCCCGCGAGATGCACGACATCGTGGGCCACAACCTGTCGGTCATGGTGAACCTCGCCGACGGCGCCGCCGTGCTCACCACCCGCGACCCCGGCCGCACCGGGCAGGCGCTCCATCTCATCGGCGACACCGGCCGGCAGGCGATGGACGAACTCCGGCGCGTGCTCGGGGTGTTGCGCGACTCCGCAGAGCAGGACGAGCCCGAGAACACCCCTCGGTCCCCGCAGCCGGGTGTCCAGGACCTGGAAACCCTGCTCGACCGGGTCCGCGCGGCCGGCCTGCCGGTGGCCTACCGCACCGTCGGCCCGGTCGACGCCCTGGGCCGGGGCGTGCAGCTCACGGTGTTCCGCGTGGTGCAGGAAGCCCTGACCAACACCCTCAAACACGTCGGCCCCGGCGCCACGGCCGACGTCACGGTCGCGGTCGAGGACGGGCTGCTGCACGTCCGGATCGCCGACACCGGTTCGCTCTCGCGGAGACCGTCCACGGCTCCCCGCCGGGACAGTGGGCACGGCCTGGTCGGCATCCGCCAGCGGGCCGCGCTCTACGACGGCACCGCGACCATCGGACCACGCGACGACGGCCAGGGATGGATCGTCGACGTCCTGCTCGATCCGTCCGCCCAGGCCACCTCCGGAGAACCCACGCCATGACCACCATCCTGATCGCCGACGACCAGCCGCTGCCCCGCATGGGCTTCCGGATGCTGCTCGACGGCTCCCCCGGCGTGAGCGTCGTCGGCGAGGCCGACAACGGCGCACAGGCCGTGCGCATGGCGGCCGAACTGAGCCCCGACGTGGTCCTGATGGACGTACGGATGCCCGGTCTCGACGGCATCGAGGCGACCCGGCGGATCGTCGCGGCCGGCGGCCGTACCCGCGTGCTCATCCTGACCACCTTCGACCTCGACGAGTACGCCTACGCCGGTCTGCGCGCCGGGGCCAGCGGTTTCCTGCTCAAGGACGTCAAGCCGGCGGAACTGCTCGCCGGGATCCAGGCTGTCGCGACCGGCGACGCCGTCGTGTCGTCGAGGCTCACTCGCCGCCTGCTGGACGCCCATGCCCACGACGTCCTGGCACCCGACGCCGGGCCTCGTGCGGACCCGCGGCTGGCGACGCTCACCGAACGTGAGCACGAGGTGCTCGTAGCCATCGGTACGGGCTGGACGAACACCGAGATCGCCGAACGCTTCGTACTGACCGAGTCCACGGTGAAGAAGCACGTCGGCCGGGTGCTGGCCAAGCTCGGCGCTCGGGACCGTATCCAGGCGGTGATCATCGCCTACGACGCGGGACTGGTCACTCCCCGGCAGTGAGCACCGCACCCTGCTATGCCGTAGACATGACAGTGTGCCGCCGAGGTGACTCGGCGGCACACTGCCGTGCGTCAGGCTTCGTGTCTCAGTTGGTCGACGTCGAGGCGATCTCCTTCTTGTACAGCTTCAGCGGCACCCGGCTGATGACCGAGTCGAGGGAGGAGTTGTTCCGCCCGTCGGCCCAGGTGACGTAGGCGTACTTGTCGGTGAGCGTGATGCCCGACCAGCGGTCACCGGGAGGGCCTGTCTCGCCGACCGGCTCGGTCACGTGGTTGACCTGCACCGGGGCGCTGAACGAGCGTCCGTGGTCGAACGAGACGGCCGAGAACGCGTCGCCCGTGGTGGTCCGCCACATGACACCCAGGTCACCGTTGGCGCCGAAGTCGATGGCCGGCCGCAGGGCGCCCGTCGCGGAGATCGTCGCCGGTCCGGTCCAGGTCCTGCCGGCGTCCGGGGTTACGTAGACGTCCAGCGTGTTGGAGTCCCGGGGCACCATGACGGCGAACCGGCCCCGGTGGGAGGTGTCGGCCGCCACCCACGGAACGGGGTCGGCAGCCGCGCCCAGGGCCGGAACCGGCACCAGGGATCCGGTGCCCGCCGCGACCGGGTTTCCCTGGCCGTCCTTGAGGGTGGTGTTCGTCCACGTCTTGCCGTCGTCGTGGCTGACGTGGAAGTTCACCGGCTTGCCCGCCTCCTGCGAGGCGGACACGAGAATGCCGCCGTACACGGCGATCTCACGACCCGGATAGCCGCACACGAGCGGGATGCCGGGCGCCACCTCGATGCAGGGCATCGGGCCCGGTATCACCCGCGAGTCGCTGCTGAAGGTCTTGCCGCCGTCGGCGCTGACGGAGACCGCGCTCGGGTACTCCCACGCCGCCCCGGCGACCGCGTAGACCTTGCCCGTCGCGGCATCCACCCGCATCTTCGGGGCGCCCCCGAGGAGCAGCGGTGTGGACACCGGGTCGCTCCAGGTCCTGCCGCCGTCCGTGGACTTCGCGACCTGGTTGTGGTTCACGAGGTTCGCGTCCAGGCCGGAGCTGACCTGGTTGTTGTCCACGTACACGGTGCCCTTCGCGTCGAACTGCACGCTCGGCTCCCCGCACTTGGGCGCCGCCGTGCCCAGCGGCCACGCCACCCGGGTCCAGGTGTCGCCCCTGTCGTTCGAGTAGGCGAGGAAACACCCGCCGTCGACCGGCTCAAGACCCGGCGACGGCGGGAAGATCGTCGAGACGAAGACGAGGTTCTTCGGGTTCTTCGGGTTGACGGCGACCGTCGGCTGGCCCTCTTTGGTGGCCGGCATGTCGGTGACGTCGACTTCGTGAATGGCTGCGTTGCCTGCGCCGATCGGCGCGGCTACGGCGGCAGGTGTTCCATACACCAGGAACAGCGCTGAGAGTGCCGCTGCGCTTAACGTTGCGGAAGAGCTTCTGGACAGCACCATGTAATCCTCGATTTCCACGTCCGGTGGAACAGAATTCATTTGTTCTCTGCGGCACGGGACCGAAATCGGTCGGACTGATATCGGCCCGGTGCCGCAGGGTCGGCCACCTCTCACACACGTTACTCATGACGCCTGTTTTCGGCCTGGTCCGCTGACGTCGGGTTTCCGCCCACGGTCCGGGAGTCAATGACCCGTTCCATTACCAAAATGAAAAATCGACTGCGCCGGGCGGTAAACTGGCGTCTCTTCGCTTTGTTGTGATCGGCCCGCCCAGGCTAGAGAGAACCGCTGCGGTATCCGTGGGACCACGGGAGACAATTGGCCCGGCGGAGTGGTACCGCAGTACCATTCCGCCGGGCGAATCCCGCATCTGTGTGTAATTCGACCGAAAGTGACGGTGGAGATCAATGGGATTGTCGCCGGCGATACAAGAGTGGCGGTCGAGTCGGCGGATTTGGCCCAATTCTCGACAGGGCTGAGTGAATGGACCCGAGCCACGATGCTGCGCGGAGCCCTGTCGTCAACAGCCCCGCTGCGCCGCCGACATCAGGCAACTGACGGCTGGCTCCAACCTCTGTGGGCAGAGCCGCGAGGAGCGGCTGTCAGACGAAGGCGGACAGAAGGAGGGCCATCCCGAGGCCGAGGACGCTCACCAGCGTCTGCACGACGGTCTGTGTCTTCGCTGCCTGGGTCAGGTCCATCCCGAAGGATTCCTTGACCAGCCAGAAGCCGGCGTGGTTGACGTAGTTCAGGCCGAGTGAGCCCGAACCGATGGCGATCACGAGAAGAGAGGCTTCCAGTCCGCCGCCGGTGCCGATCAGTGGTGCGACGATGCCGGTCGCGGAGACGATCCCGACCGTGGCCGAACCGGTGGTGAGGGACAGGAGCAGGGCGATCAGCCAGCCCAGGACGATGAGGTTCATGTGGGTGCCCTCGGCCGCGGACGCGATGGCGTCGCCGATGCCGGAATCCTGGAGGACCTGTTTGAACGCGCCGCCCCCGCCGATGATGAGCAGGATGGAGGCGATGGACTGCAGACTGGCCGTCATGGAACGGCGGGTTTCCTCGCCCTGGTTGTTGCCGCGTATGACGGTGACGCCGAGGGCGAAGAGGAATCCGGCGAGCATCGCGATGAGAGGTTCGCCGACGAAGGTCAGCGCGGAGCGCAGCGGGCTGGATTCGTCGAGGGTGGTTTCGGCGAGGGTGCGCAGCAGCATGAGAGCGACGCGGCGCGTTGCCGCCCCGCTGGTCGACCTACAGTTGCTGATCGGGCCGCGACTACTCGCCACGAACGTCGCCACTCTGGTCGTGGGCGTGGGGATGTTCGCTGCGGTCACACTTCTGCCGTCGTTCGTCCAGACGCCCACCGCCCTCGGCTATGGCTTCGGCTACTCCCCTGCCCGGACCGGGCTCCTGATGGCCCCGATCGCAGTCAGCATGCTCCTCGCGGCGCCGCCCGCAGCGCGAGTCTCAAACGCCCTGGGCGCCAGGGCTGCCTTCCTGGCGGGCGCGGTGCTCGCGGCAGCCACGCTGGGGGTTCGGCCTGCGCCACGCGCACATCGCAGAAATGCTCGGATGGTGCACTCTTCTGGGCCTGGCCTACGGCCTTGCCTTCGCCTCGCTCAGCGGCCTGATCCTCGGTGCCGTCGACCAGAAGCAGACTGGATCGGCCACTGGCATAAACACCATCCTGCGCACCATCGGTGGCGCTCGCGGCTCGGTGCTCGCCGCCGTGATCGTGACGTCATCAGCGACCGCGCCCGGACAGCCGCCGGCAGAATCGGGCTACACGACCACGTTCGTCGCCGCCGCGATCGCGCTCTGCGCGGCCGCCGTGACCGCGACCCGCGGCGCCGTCACCGCACCGACTGGAACCGAACCGTCAACATGGAATCCGGCGAAGGCCGTTGACCCAAAGGCGGGAAGGCAGCGATAGCCGTTTCGCCCAGCATGTTCGGGCGTTGTGCAGTAAAGGTGGAGACATGGGTACAGCCGGATCTCGACTGCTTGGCCACCACACTGTACGTGCGACCCGACGACCTGCTGAAGGCTTCGCCTCAGCCGTCGCCCCGGCGCCCGTCAGTGGGCATCACACCGAAACTCAGCGGCGCGGACCTGGTCACACTGGCGGTGTGACAGAGCCTCCTCGGCTTCACCTCAGAGCGGCGCTGGAACCGGCATGCCCACGCTCACTTCCGGGCATCTACCCCCGTACCTACCCAAGGCGCCCAGCTAGAACAAACGGCTACGCAAGGCAGCGGCCCTGCTCAAGCAGACCATCCGGCTGCTGGCCATCGAGACCACACGGTGGAGCGACAATGTGTGGGGGATGGACTCCACCGCCCGAAGGCGTGATCGCACAGGCTCTCCAGCGCATCCTGGCACTGAGCCTTTCCCAGTAAGCGCCTGTCGCTCGCTGTGATCGCGTTGCTGGCGCTGTGGTTCCGTGTGGTCCCCAAGTCCGGGCAGGCGTAAGGCCCCTGGTAGGAACGATCTTGCGAAGGAAAGTTCCGAACAAGGGGCCTCACGTGCCGATCAGTGTCACATACACCGCCGTGCTCGATGTGAAGCGGTCCACCGCCGAGCACCTGGCCCGGCTGCTGCGCGACCACCGGACCGGGGTCAAGGCCCGCAGGGGGCGGCGCGCGCTGAGCTGTTTCAAGCAGTCGGTAGTGATCCTGCGCTGGTTCCTCGACGGCGCCCGTCTGTCCCAACTCGCCCGCGACAACGGTCTGTCGGCCTCCACCGCTTACCGGTACCTCCACGAAGGACTGACCGTGCTGGCGGCCGGAGCCCCGGACCTTGCGACCGCGCTGGAGCGTGCGAAAGCAGCCGGGCTGACGCATCCGAACCTCGACGGCACCGTCATCCGCACCGACCGCGTCGCCGCCCCCGGCCCAGGCGGCGCAGACCTGTGGTGGTCCGGAAAACACAAGCACACGGAGGAAACGTACAGGTCATCTCCACCCCGGACGGCTGGCCGATCTGGGTCTCGCCAGTACGGCCCGGCAGGGAGCACGACACGACCTGCGCCCGCCACCACGGCCTGACCGACGCCCTGGACCGCATCGCCGCCGAACTGGGCATGCCGACCCTCGTCGACCTCGGCTACGACAACGCCGGCCCAGGCTTCCGCCACTCCGTCAAGAAGCCCGCAGGAGGGGAGCTGACCGAGGCCCAGCAAACCTACAACAAGGTCGTCCGAGGCATCCACAGCGTGTGCGAGCGCGCCAATTCCCTGCTCAAGACGACCTTCAAGGCCCTGCGCAGGGTCAGCCTCGACCCCAGCCGCATCACGAAGATCGCCGCCGCAGCCCTCGTCCTGCTCCAGCTCGAGTACGGCCGCATCATCTGAACGATCACGCACCGTCGTGATCCATTACCGGGAAAGACTCACTGACCCTGAAGCTTCTCGGCAGCTTCTTGCACCCTGTTGCCGTAGCCGACAAGGAAGCCCGCGAACGTTCGCGGTCACCGCACGAATGGCCCCGGCCGCATGAACCCGGAAGTGTTCCCCCCTCTCTCTGTACGGCTTCTGCGGTTGCTGGCAGGCCCGGACGGAACCCAGTAGAGTGATCCGCCAGGCGCGCGGGGCGCCTCCGGGTCCGCGGGAAGGGCAGAGCCCACCTGGCTTACACGAGCGTGTCATCTTGGCCTACGTCCTTCGGCCGGCGCGGCGGACCACCGGTTCACCGAAGGAGGTTCTGTGCCGACGACACCTCGGCCCCTGTCCCTGCCCGAGCGTCCCAGTCCGCAGCAGCTCAAGAAGCGGGCGAAGGACTTGCAGCGGGCCGTGCGATCCCAGTCCCCCACCGCTTTGGCGCTGGTCGCCCGACACGCGCCTGAGAGTCTGGAAGATCCGGCCGGATTCACCCTCGACACCGCCCAGTTGGTGATCGCCCGTCTCTACGGGTTCCTGAGTTGGCCACGCCTGCGCGAGCATCTCACCGCGCTCCCCGGGACACCTGGCGACCGGCGCCGTACCGGCACTCGTACGGTGGAGGACTTCTACCGCCTGCGGACCGGGTGGGCCGATGCGTCGGACGTGCGCCGTTGCGCCGCGGCCTCGACGGGTGCGCATCCCGATCCGGCGCAGTGGCTGCCGCTGCTCACCGTGCGGTACAACGGTGTCAAAGTGATCGCGTTCGACTCACCGGCCGGGGCGGTGTTCGCCGAACTCACCCCGAAGCGGGTCACGTTGTCCTCGCCCGCCGGCGAGGCGCCGTCGGCGGGCGAGGGAGCGTCGGTGACCTTCCACAGCGAATTCGGCACGATCGCGGGTGTCGTTGCGCCCGATGTAACCGGCCTGGCCGTGGAGCTGGCCGCGGACCGGCGCCCGCTCGGCTGGACGCTGGTCGCCGACGGCGTGTTCGTCGCACCCAACGCGTTCCTCGTCGGCCCAGCAGGTCTCGTCCTGCGGATCAACCACAGCCCCAGAGGCGAGGTCGTGCCCGCGGCGGCCCTGCCACCGCGCTCGGCCGCCGTCGTGGACCGGCCCGCACCGGCCACGGAGGCCACCGCCCGTCTGATGGCGGCCCTCGCCGCGGCCGACGCACCTCCGATCGTCGATCCTGAGCAGTGGCGGCCCGGCGTCCACGCGGACCTCACACCGACCGAGCAGGTGCGGCTCGGCCGCTACGGCAAGCTACTTGTCTGGCACCGAACCGGTGGGCGGGAGAGCGTCGAGGATCCCTTCGTGTTCGACTTCACCCCTCAGCAGGGCCCGGTCCAGGACTTCGCCGTGGTCGGCAAGAGCATCGCGTTCACACGGATGTACTACGACTTCGTTGACGGGGCCAGCGGCACCATCGCCGTTGTGGGTCTGGTCGACGACGCTGACATCGCCTCCCTGGCCCTGCGCCGTGACAACATGCCCGACCTGCCGGCCCAAATCGCCGGCGGGACATTTCTCATCGCTGGGCCCGACCTCACCGACCTCACCGAGCGCGGCCCCGCCACGGCCGTCCTGGTGTCCCGGGACCACGCCGGCAACGTACGCGAAGAGCTCCTTTACCAGGAGCAGGACTGAGTCTTTCCCGGTAATGGATCACGACGGTGCGTGATCGTTCAGATGATGCGGCCGTACTCGAGCTGGAGCAGGACGAGGGCTGCGGCGGCGATCTTCGTGATGCGGCTGGGGTCGAGGCTGACCCTGCGCAGGGCCTTGAAGGTCGTCTTGAGCAGGGAATTGGCGCGCTCGCACACGCTGTGGATGCCTCGGACGACCTTGTTGTAGGTTTGCTGGGCCTCGGTCAGCTCCCCTCCTGCGGGCTTCTTGACGGAGTGGCGGAAGCCTGGGCCGGCGTTGTCGTAGCCGAGGTCGACGAGGGTCGGCATGCCCAGTTCGGCGGCGATGCGGTCCAGGGCGTCGGTCAGGCCGTGGTGGCGGGCGCAGGTCGTGTCGTGCTCCCTGCCGGGCCGTACTGGCGAGACCCAGATCGGCCAGCCGTCCGGGGTGGAGATGACCTGTACGTTTCCTCCGTGTGCTTGTGTTTTCCGGACCACCACAGGTCTGCGCCGCCTGGGCCGGGGGCGGCGACGCGGTCGGTGCGGATGACGGTGCCGTCGAGGTTCGGATGCGTCAGCCCGGCTGCTTTCGCACGCTCCAGCGCGGTCGCAAGGTCCGGGGCTCCGGCCGCCAGCACGGTCAGGAATCCTCCAGCAGGTTCTGCAGCCGCTGGGCCTCCCGGTGTCGGCGTACTCGCATATGCGGCCCTGGCAAGACTTTCGTGAAGCGGGACTGTGCCACCGCACGCCGGTGACGCTCCGTCGCAGGTAGCGGCGTCGGAGGTGCGCCAAGGACGACGCGGTAGCGCAGGAGCGGAACGCCGGTGCGGTCGGCCATGATCCGTTTCTGGAGCTTCAGGTCCGTGATCCGGCCCCTTGACATGGTCTGACCTGCCCAACAAGGCGCCTGACGTTCCATCAGAACGAGCGTCACGAGCGTCATTTCAGCGTCAAGATATCGCCCGTAACGCCCACACCACACATAACGCGCACACACAAAACCGCAGCTCAGGACAGTTTGGCGACCGGTTCCAGGATCGCAACGCACTCCACGTGATGGGTCTCCCGGAGGAGGAGCAGGCGGGAGTGCACTGCTCGGCCCGCCTCACACCGCGTTCAGCCGCGCAGCGAGCTGCGCTCTGGCGGTGATGTCGAGTTTGGGGAAGATCCGGTAGAGGTGCGATGCCACCGTGCGCGGGGACAGGTAGAGCCGTTCGCCGATCTCGCGGTTGGACAGGCCGTCCGCCGCGAGTCGGGCGATCTGGAGTTCCTGCGGCGAGAGCACGATCCCCGCCGACTGCTCCCTCGACGCGGTGCGTTCGCCGGCCGCCCGAAGTTCGGTGCGGGCCTGGTCTCCCCAAGTACGCGCTCCGATCAGGTCGAAGGTCGTCAGAGCCGTTCGGAGCGGGACGCGTGATTCGGCCACGCGCCGCTGTCTGCGCAGCCACATCCCATAGGCGAGTTCGATGCGCGCCTTCGTCCACGGCCAGCGGATCAGATCCTGGGCGAGTGCTGTCGTGTACAACACCTCGGCCTGGTCGTCCTCGGCCAACACTGCTCTGGCATAGGAGAGTTGGACGTGCAGGGTGGTCGACGAGGTCACGGCGGCCTCTTCTTCGAGGCCGGCGACAACCGCCGCGGCGTCCTCGCCACGTTCGGCGCGTGCGGCGGCCTCGGCCAGGAACATCACGCCGTGGAACCGCTCGGTGGCGTGGTAGCAGGGGTCGCGCGGGTCGAACAGCCGCCGCAGCTCGTCGTAGGCCCTGGCGGGCTGGCCGGCGCTCAACCAGCCGATGCCGCGCGCCAGTTGGACACAGGCCAGGAGGTTGTTCAGCCGTCGGCCGCCGGCGGTCTCCTCGGCCTGTCCGGCGAGCCGCTGGGCCCGTTCGTTGTCGCCGTGCAGTGCCGCGGTGATCGCGCGGAGGGACAGGGTGCCTGTGTCCCAGATGAGTTGGCCGGTCTCGCGGGCGAGATGGGAGCCCTCCTCGGCGGCGGACACGGCCCGGTCCCATTCGCCCAGTTCGAGGCGGCTCACCAGCCCCATGGTGAGTACGTGGGACAGCAGCCCGAGGCGGCCTTGTCCGCGCAGTTTCGTCTCGGCCCGGTCGAGGAACTCCAGGCTGACGACCGGCGACCCGATCGCGTGGGCGGCCATACCCAGCAGCCGCAGGGAGTCGGGGGCAGTGACCGCTGCCACAGTGGCGTTCGAGAGCATCTCCGCTACTCGAGACGACCGTAGAACCGGTTCCGCGACGGCGATCGTCGCGATGAGGCGTGGGTCGTGGCCGACGCCGTCGAGTCCCTCGGTCACGGTCACGACCCGGGCCCGTGCGGCCGGTCCGGTATCGGCCCACCAGCAGCGCAGCGCCGCGCCCAGCAGCAGGTTGAGTGCGAGGTCGTTGTCACCGGCCTGCGCGGAGCGTTGGGCGATGTCGCACAGCTCCAGCACCCTGGCGGCGTCGCCCGGTACGCCGTCGTCGAAGATCTCGCGCAGCCATTCCATCCGTGCGCGGTCCAGCGCGGACAGCGCGTTGCGGGCCGCCACCCCGAGCAGCCGGTCCACGAGGTCGGCACGGCCGAGTTCGAAGGCGTACTCGGCCGCCAGCAGCAGGCGGCGGCCTCGGACCGAGGAGTCGCCGGTCAGTTGGGCCGACCGTTCGAGCGCCGAGATCGCGGCCGTGACCGAGCCGCGGCGCACGCTGATCACGTGGTTCTCTTCGAGTTCGTCGGCCACCTCGTCGTCGGGGCCCACGACCGCCTGGGCCCGGTGCCAGGTACGGCGGTAGGGCTGGTCGGTGAGCACCTCGGCGAGCGCGGCGTTGGCCGCGAGCCGGCGTTGCACCGGCTCGGTCTGGAGGACCCCCGAACGCACCAGGGGATGCCGGAAGGCGACGCTCGTCTCGTCGAGGCGGATCAGCCCGGCCCCGGCGGCGGCGTCGAGGGCGTCGACCGTCACACGGCGGCCGGACATGACCGAGGCCGCCGCCAGGATTTCCGGGAGGGTGTTCTCGTAGTCGACGGAGGCGATGAGCAGCACGTCTCGGGTGAGCTGGGGCAACTCGGTCAGCCGTCCGACGAAGGCTTTCTCCAGCCGTGCGTTCAGCGGCAGGTGTGCCGGGACCGACTCCACGGCCAGAGTCGAGGCCGAGCGCAGGGCCGACGGCAGCTCGACGAGGGCCAGCGGGTTTCCCTCCGCCTGCCGCAGGATCCGGATCCGGTCGGCCGCGCTCAGGCCGGTGGCGGTGACGTCTAGGAGTCGGCGTGCCGCGCTGTCGTCCAGGCCGCCGAGGTTCAGCTCGGGCAGGCCCATGGCGGTCAACGGCCCGGTGTGCCCTTTGCGTATCCCTCCAACGAAGACGATCGGGTCGCTGCCGACACGGCGGGCCACGAACGCCAGGCCCTCGTGGCTGGGCCGGTCCAGCCACTGGACGTCGTCGACCAGGACGGCCACGGGGTACCCGGTCGCCACCTCGGCGAGCAGGTTCAGTACGGCCAGGGCGATCAGAAAGGCATCTGGGGGCGGTCCCTCCTCGACACCGAACGCCGACAGAAGTGCTCTGCGCTGCACGGGAGGCAGGTTGTCGGCATGGCCCAAGATGGGTCTCAGCAGTTGGTGGAGGGCGGCGAAGGGCAGTTGTGCCTCGACCTCCATGCCCGTGACCTGGAGCACTTCGAACCCGCGACCGCGGGCGTGGGCGGCCGTGGCACGCAGCAGGCTCGACTTGCCGATGCCCGCCTCGCCGACCAGAACGATCGCGTCACCCTGCTCGGGAGCCCGGGCGATCAGGCCCGACAGCGCATCCAGCTCGGCACGGCGGCCGAACAGTTCCGCCGAGGTCATCTCTGTCGACATGGCACGAGTCCTCAGACCTACCCGTCAGGCATGGATGGCCATGGCCTGCTTCCCGTCCGCACGTCCGACTTGCCGCCGTCTGTCGCACCCACGGCACGCCGGACGCCGCCGGACCCCGGCTGGTCTCAAATTACTGCATCGGCCCGGCTCACGCCGATCACCCGCGGCTCCCCCGGTGGTCCGGACGGCCCCGAAGGCGCAGTCACGTGACTGAAGCCGACTGCCACGCGCCGGTCCTAGCGTCGGTACATCCGACGGAAGGAAGACCATGTCTCCTCACCTGCGGCGATCCGTCGCCTTGATCCGGAAGCGTCGCGCCGTGACCGCCGCCGCGGGCGCCCTCGTGCTGGTGTTCGCCGGTACCGCCACGGCCTCCGCCACACACACGAACGCGGACATCGCCGCCGGCGGCAGCAAGCCGACGATCGTGTTCGTCCACGGCGCCTTCGCCGACTCCAGCGGATGGAACGCCGAGGTCTCGGCGCTGCAACGGCTGGGCTATCCGGTGATCGCCGCGGCAGACCCGCTGCGCGGCCTGACCGGCGACGCCGACTACGTCCGTTCGATCCTGAAGACGATCAACGGCCCCATCGTGCTGGTCGGCCACTCGTACGGCGGCGCCGTCGTCACCAATGCCGCGCGGGGCGTCCCGGACGTCCGGGCGCTCGTGTACGTCGGCGCGTACGTCCCGGACCAGGGCGAGAGCATCGCCACGGTGCTCGACCCGACCACCTACCCCGGATCCCTGCTCGGGAAGGACACGACGGACGTACGGCCGTTCCCGAACCCGGCGGCGCCGGGCGGCACGGACGCCGACATCTACATCAAGCCCGCCGACTTCCGGTCAGTGTTCGCCGCCGACGTGCCCGCGCGTACGGCCGCGCAGATGGCCGCGACCCAGCGCCCGCTGTCGCTGACCGCCGAGACCCAGGTGTCGGGAGCACCCGCGTGGAAGACGGTTCCGAGCTGGGACCTGATCACGCTCAACGACAAGGCCATTCCGCCGGCCGGGCAGCGATTCATGGCGCGGCGGGCGCATGCTCATGTCGAGACCGTCGGCTCGTCACACGCGGTGATGGTGTCGCATCCCGACGCGGTGGTCAGCATCGTGCTCGACGCCGCCAGGCACTCCGGCTGACCGGCATGTGTGATGTGCGAGAGCGAGAGGAGAGCACACGATGGATCTCGGACTGAACGGACAGGTGGCCGTGGTCACCGGTGCCAGCAGAGGGATCGGGCTGGCGGTCGTACGGGCGCTGATCGCTGAGGGGGTCACGGTCCACGCCGGGGCCCGGCACTCCTCGCCCGAACTGGAGGAACTGGCCGCGACGGGGAACGTGCGGGTCGTACCGGTCGACCTGGCCGAGGCGTCAGGACCTGCGCGGCTCGTCGAGGCCGCGGGTGACCGGATCGACATCCTCGTCAACAACGTGGGATCGGCCCCGGCCCGTACCGGAGGATTCCTCTCGGTCACCGACGAGGAGTGGCTCGCCACCCTGAACCTCAACCTGATGGCGGCCGTCCGTACGACCCGCAGCGCCCTGCCGGTAATGCTCGCCCAGGGACGCGGATCGATCGTGAACATCTGCTCCGTCAACGCGGCGCTCCCCGACCCGGCGGTCATCGACTACAGCGCCTCCAAGGCGGCCCTCGCGGGCTTCTCCAAGGCCCTGTCCAAAGAGGTCGGCCCGAAGGGGATCCGCGTCAACACCGTCAGCCCGGGACCGGTCGAGACCGATCTCTGGTTCGGGGAGGGCGGGGTCGCCGCGACGGTCTCCGAGGCGACCGGCATGAAACCCCAGGACGTCATCGACAACGCCGCGCGGACCACGGTGACCGGCCGCTTCTCCCGGCCCGCCGAGATCGCCGACGTGGTCCTGCTGCTCGCCGCCGACCGGACGGCGAACGTCACCGGCGCCGACATCACCGTCGACGGAGGCTTCATCCCCACCTGGTGAGCACACCGGCGGGCGCCCCCCACCCCACCCGAGGAGTGATCGAACCATGAACGCCATGCGTGCCGTACGAGCCCATGAACGAGGCGGACCCGAGCAGTTGACGTACGAGTCGGCTCCGCGTCCCGAACCGGCCCCCGGCGAGGTCCTGGTCGCGGTGCGCGCCGCGTCCATCACCTCCGGCGAACTCGACTGGGACGCCAGCTGGACCGACAGCTTCGACGGGACGGGGCGCGACCGCACGCCGGTCGTCCCCTCCCACGAGGTCTCGGGAGTCGTGGCCGCGCTCGGTACCGGGGTGACCGGCCTCGCTGTGGGCGACGAGGTCTACGGCCTGATCCCCTTCACCCGCGACGGAGCAGCCGCCGAGTACGTCACCGTCCCCGCGGACGTCCTCGCCGCCAAACCCACCCGGCTGGACCACGACAGCGCGGCGGCCGTCCCCCTCGCGGCACTCACGGCCTGGCAGGGACTGGTCGGGCACGCCGAACTGACGCCTGGCCAGCACGTGTTGATCCACGGTGGCGCCGGAGGCGTCGGTTCCTTCGCCGTCCAGATCGCCAGGGCCCGGGGCGCCCGGGTGACGACCACCGCACTGCCGCAGGACCGGGAGTTCGTCACTCAGCTCGGCGCCGACCACGTCGTCGACTACAGCACCGGCCGTTTCGAGGACCAAGTCGCCGATGTCGACGTCGTGTTCGACGCGGTCGGCGGCGAGACCCAGGCCCGCTCATGGGGCGTATTGCGCCCGGGCGGAACCCTCGTCAGCATCGTGCAGCCGCCGGACCCGGAAGCGGCCTCGGCCGCCAAGGGCCGGGGCGTCTTCTTCGTCGTCGAGCCGGACCGCGCCGGCCTCGACGCCATCACCGAGTTGATCGACGACGGCCGGCTCGCCCCGGCAGTGGACCGGATCGTCCCGCTGGCCGAGACACCGGCCGCGTACGAGGCCCTCGGCAAGGAACACCGTCGCGGCAAGATCGTGCTGCACGTGGGAGACGGCGGCTGACTCGCGTGGGGATACGGCAGGGACGAGTGACGACACCGGTCGAGGGGTCGAGAACATGACGTCTGGTTCAGAGGTGCCGGAACACGGCGGCCTTCCCAGCAGTGGCTACTCCACGGATTCGGCGCCGGCCGGCCGAAGGCGGGCGTACTGGCGCGAGGCACTGTCCCGGACGTTCACCGATGTCGACATCGTCGTCCCCGACGACGTGTACTCGGGCACCATCCGCACCGCCCGGCTCGGACGGCTTCAGGTCGTCACGGTGGAATGCGACTCCCTGCGAGCCGTCCGCACCCCGCGCCTGATCGCCCGGGGCACCACCGAGAACCTGATCGTGCGACTCCAGGGCAAGGGCGTCGCCAGACTCGAACAGGACGCCCGCGAGGCGTACTTGCAAGCCGGGGAGATCGTCTTCTACGACATGACGCGCCCCCACCGGATGGACTTCCCCGAGCGACACCAGACGAAGTCCGTGCTCCTCCCCCGGCGGCTCCTGGGACTGAAGGAGTCCGATCTGCAACGGATCACGGCCACCCCGATCCGCACCGACACGGCGCTGGGCGCGCTGGTGTCGCCCTTCCTGTCCAGGCTCGCGGATGCCGCGGGGTCGTGTCCGCCGCACATCGGTGACCTGCTGGCCCGTAACGCGGTGGACCTCATCACCGGCCTGGCACACGAGCAACTGGGGCGGGAGCCGGCCGCCACCCGCGGCGCCGACCGGGTCATGCTGCTGCGGATGCAGGCGTTCGTCGTCCGGCACCTCGCCGATCCCGATCTGACCCCCGGGGTCATCGCCCGCGCCCATCACATCTCCGTGCGCTACGTCTACAAGCTCTTCCAGCAGGAGGACGTCACGGTGGGCCAGTGGATCCAGCGCCGCCGACTGGAGGAGTGCCGACGTGAACTGGCCCGCCCGGAAGCGGCACGCCGCACCGTGGCTGCCGTGGCACGCCGCTGGGGTTTCACCAGCGCCGCCCACTTCAGCCGGGTGTTCCAGGCGGCCTACGGGATGTCCCCGCGCGAGTGGCGGGACTCAGGCGGCGGCTACGGCTTGAGCACTTCCAGCAGGGCCGGCGTGTCGACGTAGATTTCGAGGTCGGTGATCCGGCCGTTCCGGACGCGCCAGATGTGCGTCTCGGGGACGTCGAACGGCCTGCCGGTGGCGCGGGCGAAACCCCGGGACCGGCCGCTCTGCACGACCCGGTCGCCAGCCTGGTAGAGCGTCTCGGTCTCGACCTCGCTGTGGATCGCGCCCGACACGGCTTCGTAGAAGCGCTGGAATCCGGCGAGCCCCTCGTACGAGCCGCCCCAGGGCAGCTCCTCGGACTGGTGGACGGTGATCTCCGGATCCGCCAGGGCGGCTCCCTCCGGGTTGACCCCGTTGATGAAGTCGTAGACCGCGCGGACCACGGCGAGGTCGTCCTGCGGCTGGTCGGTCAGGGGTGTCGGCACGACGGTTCTCCTTCGATGGGTGCGGTACCACCAGGATCGGTCGGCGGGTTGGGCCGCGCTTCCGTCACCTGACTGTCGCGGCCCGCCAGCTTCACCACGGCGAGGAGCGCGACGAGGACCACCGAGAACAGGTTGATGATCATCATGCTCTCGTCGATGGCGTGCCCGCTCCAGACGGTCCCGGTCGGGTCCGTGACGGCTCCGTCCGGGGCGGCGACGAAGTACGGCACGGAGCTGAGGCCGAGTGCCCCGTAGACCAGGACGGGTTGGAGCAGGGCGCCCCGGTCCTCGGTGTGCACGGGCACACGCGAGCGGGTCAGGTGGACGGCGAAGATCTGGAAGAAGACGTAGGTGACGAGCCACCAGCCCAGGTAGTTGGTGTACGGAACGCCGAACAAGCCCCCGCCGCGCTCCCAGACCCAGATCCCGCCGACGGTGGCAGCGATCGAGTCGCTGCCGACGTCGAACATCGTCATCAGCGCCGCGGCCAGCATCGGCAGCGCCACCGCGTCGATGCGCCGCCGGCCCGTTCGGGTGCGGGTGCCAAGACCCGCGTCGGCCTCATCGAGCAGGGCACTGGCCACCAACCAGCACGCGTACCCCAGGCCGAAGTAGATCGGGCCGATCTGAATGGGGACGTGGATCAACTGGGGTCCACCGGTGTAGTGGTAGTGGCCGAAGGGGAACCCGGTGGAGATGCTGAGGTCCTCGAAGAAGTTGCTCACGACGAGCGTCTCGGCGAGGAAGAAGAGGAGCACTTTCGCGCCGTAGCGCCGGACGCCGTGGACGAGCGAGAACGGGACCAGTACCAGCAGCACCGGGAGCGCGGCTTCCCGCCCGGTCAGCGGTACGGCGAGGGCCAGCGTGACCGCGACGGCGACCAGCAGCCACCGGGCTGCGAGCCAACTGCCCCTGCCCCGGCCGTCGTTGCTCACACCGCCTCCAGTCGGCCCGCGAGTTGGGACCGGGAGGTGATGGCCAGCTTGGGAAAGATCCGGTAGAGGTACGAGCCGATCGTCCGAGGGGAGAGGTAGAGCTTGTCGCCTATCTCCCGGTTGGACAGTCCCTCGGCGGCGAGGCGGGCGATCTGGAGTTCCTGGGCTGAGAGAAGGCCCTGCGCGGAAGGTCCCTTCGCGGAGGTCCGTTCTCCGGCCGCGCGCAGTTCAGCCCGTGCATGGTCCGCCCAGGACCTGGCACCGATCTGGTCGAACGTCGTCAGCGCCGACCGCAGCGGTATCCGTGACTCCGTCCCCCGCCGGTGCCGCCGCAGCCAGCATCCGTAGGCGAGTTGGAGGCGGGCGGCCGGCCAGGGCCAGCGGTTGAGGTCCTGGTTCAGCGCGGCCGTGAAGAGGGCCTCGGCATGGTCGTCGTCCGCCAGGATCGCCTGGGCGTACGAGAGTTGGACGCGCAAGGTCGTCGACGACGAACGGGAGGTCAGCTCCTCCAGACCGGCGATCACTGAACGGGCGTCGTCGCGGCGGCCGGCGTGCACGGACGCCTCGGCGAGGTCCATCACCCCGTGGAAGGAGGCGGTGCTGTGGTGGCAGGGGTCGCGGGGGTCGAAGAGGCGTCGCAGACTCTCGTAGGCCCGCCTGTACTCGCCCACGGCCAACCAGCCTGTGCCGCGGGCGCGTTGTACGACCGACAGCACGCAGTTCAGGCGTCTTTCTGCGGCGGTTTCCTCGGCCTCGTCGGCGAGTCGTTGGGCGGTCTCGTTGTCGGCGCGCAGTGCCGCGGTGACCGCGCGGTAGGCAAGCGTCCCGGTGTTCCAGATCAACTGGCCCGTTTCGTCTGCGAGTTGGCCGCCCTCGGCGGCGGCCATCTCGGCCTGTTCCCATTCGCCCAGTTCGATGCGGCTGACCTGGCCCATGTTGAGTACGTGGGAGAGGAGCCCGAGGCGGCCCTGTTCGCGCAGCCTCGCCTCCGCCCGGTCGAGGAAGTCCAGGCTGGCCACCGGCGAGCCGATGGCCATGGCCGCCATGCCGAGGAGTCGCATCGCGGCGGGGTCGGTAACGGTGTCCACGGTGACCCGGGAGAGGAGTTCGGTGACGCGGGCCGATCGAAGGACGGTTTCCGCGAGAGCGAGCGTCGCGATGTACCGGGCGTCGCCGTCCACGTCGTCCAGCTCTTCGGCCACGGCCACCGCGCGGGCCCGTGCCGCCGGACCGGTGTCGGCCCACCAGCAGCGCAGGGCCGCCCCGAGCAGCAGGTTGAGCGCCAGGTCGTCGTCGCCGGCCCGCGCGGACCGCTGCGCGATGTCACACAGCTCGACCACCCTGGCGGCGTCTCCGGGCACCCCGTCGTGGAAGATCTCCCGCAGCCACTCCCTGCGCGCGCGGTCGAGTTCTGACAGGGCGTTGCCGTCGGCCAGGGCGAGCAGCCGGTCGACCAGATCGGCGCGGCCGAGACCGAACGCGTGCTCCGCCGCGAGCAGCAGCCGCCGTCCGCGCCTCGCGGAGTCGGTGGTCAGTTGCGCCGACCGTTCGAGTGCCGAGATCGCGGCGGCCACCGCTCCGCGCCGCATGCTCAGCACGTGATGAGCGTCGAGTTCGTCGGCGACCTCGTCGTCCGGACCCACGATCGCCTCGGCGCGATGCCAGGTGCGGCGGTACGGCTGGTCGGCCAGTGCCTCGGCGAGCGCGGCGTTGGCGGCCAGGCGGCGGCGCAGCGACTCCGTCTGGAGGACGGCGGAGCGGACCAGCGGGTGCCGGAAGGAGAGGCTCACCTCGTCGAACCGGATCAGCCCGGCCGCCGCGGCGGCGTCGAGCACCCCGACCGTCACCGGGTGGCCCGAGAGCGACGAGGCCGCCGTGAGGATCTCCGCCACCACGCTCTCGTGGTCGACGGCCGCGATGAGCAGGGCGTCCCGGGTCGGGGCGGGCAACTCCACGATCTGTCCGCCGAAGGTTTCCTCCAGCCGTGCGCTCAGCGGCAGGAACGACAGGACGGGTTCGACGACGGGATCACGCGCCGAGCGCGAGGCCGCGGGAAGCTCGACGAGTGCGAGTGGGTTGCCGTCCGCCTGCCGCAGGATCCTGGTCCGGTCGGCCGCGGTCAGATCGGCGGCGGTGGCCTCCAGCAGTTCACGTGCGGCGCGCTCGTCCAGCCCGCCGAGCCGCAGCTCCGGGAGGCCCACGGCGGCGAACGGTCCGGTGTGTTCTTCCCGCATCGCCGCGATGATGACGATCGGGTCGCTCCCGATCCGCCGGGCCAGGAACGCCAGCACCTCGTGACTGGGCCGGTCCAGCCACTGGATGTCGTCGACCAGGACGGTCATCGGCCGCCGGGCCGAGATCTCCGTGAGCAGGTTCAGCGCGGCCAGCGCGATGAGGAAGGGCTCGGGAGAGGGCGCGTCCTCGGCACCGAACGCCGACGCCAGCGCCCGGCGCTGCAACGCGGGCAGCTTGTCCGCATCGTCGAGGAACGGACCGAGGAGCTGATGGATTCCGGCGAACGGCAGCCGCGCCTCGGCCTCCGTCCCGGTGGCCCGCACCACGCGGTGCCCGGCGCCGCGGGCGTGGTCGGCCGCCGTGCCCAGCAGGGCCGACTTGCCGATGCCCGCCTCGCCCCGGACGACGATCGCCGCGCCGTGTTCCGGGGCCCGGTCGATGGCGTCGGACAGCGCTCTCAGCTCCTTGTGACGCCCGACGAATTCCGAGGCCGTCATCACGCCGCCTTTCTGCCGGGCACGGCCCCCACCTGCTGTCCGATGCGGAAGCAGTCCGCGCGCTCTCCTGGAACACTAGGAGCGAGGCGTTCGTGCGGATTGGCTGTCTGTGCACAGGTCTTGCCTGAGGCTGCACCGGCCGCGATCTCCGCTTCGGCACGGGAATCATGGGTTCGGCCCTGGACGGCCTTGGAGGAACGGTTGGGAATCATCCTCGACACGGCTCGGCTACCCGCCCGTGACCGGGCGGAGGCGGTCGGCGCGGCCATGAAGTACGCGGCGGTCCCCTGCCATGTGATCCACGAGGACGCCGATCTCGGCATCCGCACCCGGATGGAACTGTGGCAGCTCGGCGACGTCAAGATCTTCTCGACCTGGTCGTCCGGCCTGCGGCTCCTCCGCACGCCCAAACAGGCCCGCCAGGACGCCGCACCCGTCGTGGCGCTCTCCGTCCAGAAGCTCGCCGACGGACGTCAGGAGCAACTGGCCTGCCGGCGTCTCGTCCCGCCCGGGGAGATGCTGGTGATGGACCTGTCCGCGCCCTACGACTTCAGCTGGTCCGGCGAGGGAGCCGTGGGCTGCGTGCAGGTCCCCATCGAGGCGCTCGGCCTTCCGGTCGACGTCGTCCGGCGGGCTGCCCAGCACCTCCCGACGAGTCCCCTGTACCGCCTGGTCACCGACCACATCAGCCAGGTCACCCAGGACGCGGCGCGGCTCAGCGACCACCCGGCCGCGGTGACCCTGGGCACCACGGTCACCGAACTGGCCATGGCGCTGCTCGCCTCGGCCGCGGAGGACGAGCGGTACTCCCGCCCTGTGCTCGCCGAAACGCTCCTCACCCGCATACGCGCCCACGTGCGGAGCCACCTCACCGATCCCGAGCTGGGACCGGTCTCCATCGCCGCCGCGCACAACATCTCCGTACGCCACCTGTACAAGATCTGTGCCCAGGCCGATCTCAGCCTCGAACAGTGGATCATCGGCCTGCGGCTCCACGGCGCGCGGGAGGAACTGGCCCGTCCCGACAGCTCCCGGCGAAGCGTCTCCGCGATCGCCCGGCAGTGGGGATTCCGCGATCCCGCCCACTTCAGCCGCCGGTTCCGCGCGGCCTACGGGCTGTCACCGAGCGAGTGGCGACGCGCGGCCCTGTCGGCCTGAGGGCGGCGGCCACCCGTCGGCGGCTTCAGTCGCATGACTGAAGCGGGCACCCGCGCGGTGTCCATAGTCTCGTCCCGTCAATGGCGACCAGACGAGGAGACCCATGGGCAGCGGCGTGCTTGTCGGCAGGCGGCGCGAGACGGACGTGCTGAACGCGCTCCTCGACGGGACACCACCGCGGCCCGGGGTCCTCCTACTGCTCGGCGATCCCGGCATCGGCAAGTCGGCCCTCCTGCGCGCCGCCCAACACACGGCCCGTACACGGGAGTTCCGGGTGCTCACCGTGGTCGGCGTGGAGTCCGAGGCCACCCTGCCCTTCGCCGGGCTGCACCAACTACTGCGCCCGGTACTCGACTTGGTGTCCCTGCTGCCCAGGACCGAGCGCGCGGCGCTGCTTCCGGCGTTCGGGCTGACCGAGGGGCCGCCACCCGAGCCGTACCTCATCGCGCTGGCCGTCGTGAACCTGCTGGCCTCGGTGGCCGAGGACCGGCCGGTCGTCGTACTGGCCGACGACATCCAGTGGCTGGACCCGCAGACCCATGAGGTCCTGGCGTTCCTCGGCCGCCGTGCGGTGGGCCCGGTCGTGGTGGTGGCCGCGATGCGCACCGGTCACCCCGGCCCGTTCCTGACCGCCGGATTCCCGCAGCTCACGGTGGGCGGGGTGGACCGGGAGGCAGCCGCACGCATCCTGTCGGCCCACGCCCCCGGTCTGAGCCCGGCCGAACGGCAGCGGATCCAGGGCGAGGCCCTCGGCAATCCGCTCGCGCTGCTGGAACTCCCCGACGCGCTCCGCCTGTCGCCGACCGACGGGCTCCGTCCGCTGAGCCTGCCCGACCGGCTGGAGCGGGCGTTCGCGGGCCGGGTCCGCGAGCTGCCCGGGCCGACCCGCGACGCGCTGCTCGTCGCCGCGGTGGATTCGGTCGGCGCCCTGGCCGAGATCCTGGCGGCCACCTCGGTGCTCCGGGGCAGCGGTGTCGCACGGACGGTGCTTGTCCCGGCGGAGACGGTGGGACTGATCGAAGTACGCGACGGAGCCGTGGAGTTCCGGCACCCACTGATGCGCTCCGGCGTACTGCAGGCCGAGTGCCTGGCCCGGCTCCAGGCAGCCAACGCGGCGCTCGCCGAGGCGCTGGTCGACGAGCCGTACCGGCGTACGCGGCACCGCGCGCAGTCGATCGTCGGCCCCGACGACCAGATCGCCGATGAGTTGGAGGCCAACGCCGCGCTGGCGCTTGGCCGGGGAGCGGTCATGTCGGCCATCGGTGACCTGGAACGGTCCGCGCGGTTGACGAGGGGATCCGCCCTGCGCGGCCACCGGCTGCTGACGGCGGCCGAGCACGCCTTCGGGCTCGGGCGGGCCGACCTCGTCGACCAGTTGCTCCGGGCCGCGGCCCGCACCGACCTGTCCGAACTGGACCTGGCCCGTAAGGAGTGGCTCAGCGAGATCTTCGACGACGGTGTTCCCGGCGACGCCCGGCGGGTGTTCGACCTGTGCGACATCGCGCTGCGGTCCGCCGAGGCCGACGACCACGACCTGGCGCTGAACCTCCTGCTCGGCGCGGCCCTGCGCTGCTGGTGGGGCGACACCGGTCCGGCGGCACGGGCCCGGGTGGTGGCCGTAGCGGAAGGGCTCGACGGTGTGGACGACGACCCCCGCCGCACCGCGGCCCTGGCCGTGGCCGAACCCGTGCTTCGCTGTGCGGTGTCGATCGAGGCGCTGTCCCGGGTGCCGCCGGAGGGTCGCGTGGACGCCGACGCGCTGCGCCTGCTGGGCATGGCCGCGCACGCGGTCGGTCATGAGGCGCTGTCAGCCGGGCTGCTGCGGCGGGCGGAGACGGCGCTGCGCGAGCAGGGCAGGCTCGGTCTGCTCTCCCACGTGCTCAGCATGCAGGTCATGGTCCATCTGGATCTGGGGGACCTGGACCGGGCGGCGGCCTGCGCGCGGGAGGGCGAGCGGCTGTCGGAGGAGACCGGGCAGCCGACCTGGCGGACCGGCACTCTCGCGTGCGGCTCGGTCCTGCACGCGCTGCGGGGCGACGCGGAGGTTGCCCTGCGGCTGGCGGCCGAAGCCGAACTGGAGGCAGGCCGCCGTGGGCTCAACGACCTGCTGTCCTGCGTCCAGTTGGCCCGGGGCGTGGCCTGGTTGTCGGCCGGTCGGAACGAGGACGCCTACCGGGCGCTGCGCCGCGCGTTCGACCCGGCCGATCCGAGCTTCCACCAGCGGGAGCGGTTCACCGGTCTGACGTTCCTCGCCGAAGCAGCCGACCGGGCCTGCGACCGCGAGGACGCCCGGCGGGTGCTGGCGGAGATGGAGGAGATCGCGCTCACGACCCCTGCCCCGATCCTGCACGCCCATCTGCCGTACGCGCGGGCCGTACTGGCCGCCGAGGAAGACGCCGAGAACCTCTACTCGGCCGCACTGCGCGAGGACCTCTCCGTATGGCCCCTGGTTCGAGCGAGGACCGAGCTCGCCTACGGTGCCTGGCTGCGCCGTCACGGCCGTCCGGACGAGGCGGCGGCGCTGTTCGCCACCGCGCAGACCACGTTCGACCGGGCGGGTTCGGCCACCTGGGGCGACCGGACCAGGCTGGAACTGATGGCCGTGGGCACCCGGCCCGCCTGGCCCGCCACGGTCGGACAGACGGGCCTACCCGAGCGGGAGCGGCGGATCGGCGCGCTCGTCGCCGGCGGTCTGCCGGACACGGAGATCGCGCAACAGCTCCACCTTCCGCCGGACGTCGTGGCGATGTACCGGCAGCAGCTCCGTGATGCCCGGAGCAACGGACAGTCGCATGACTGAAGCCGGGGTCGCGCCCCGCCGGTGACCATGCAGGCACAGCGACATACCGGCGCGTCTCCCGGCGAAAGGACCCCGCCATGACCGGCAACGGCACACCCGTCGTCTTCATCCACGGCCTCTGGCTGCACGCTTCCTCCTGGAAACCCTGGGAGGAATTGTTCGAGGAGGCGGGTTACCGCCCGGTCGCACCCGGCTGGCCGGGTGTGGCGGACACCGTCGAACTCGCCCGCGCGCATCCGGACAGCATCGCCGACCACGGTATCGACGACGTGGTGGAGCACTACGCGGACATCATCGACGAGCTTCCGGAGCCGCCGATCCTGATCGGCCATTCCTTCGGCGGCATGATCGCCGAGAAGCTGCTGGGCCGGAATCTCGCAGCCGCCGCGATCGCCATCGACGCGGCCCAGATCAAGGGCGTACTGCCGCTCCCACTGTCCGCGCTGCGCGCGACCTTCCCGGTGTTCGCCAACCCGGCCAACAAACACCGGGCGGTGTCCCTGACGGCCGACCAGTTCCGGTTCGCCTTCGGGAACGCGGTCGGTGCCGAGGAGTCGGATGCGCTCTACGACCAGTGGACCATCCCGGCGCCGGGCAAGCCGCTGTTCGAGGCCGCCGGCGCCAACTTCGCCCCGCACTCACCCGCGGCGGTCGACACCGGCAACGACGACCGCGGGCCGCTGCTGCTGATCATGGGCGGCCAGGACCACACGGTTCCGGAGGCCATCACCAAGTCCACGCTCAAGCAGTACCGCCACTCGACCGCGGTGACCGATCTCGTCGAGTTCCCCGACCGGGGCCACTCACTCACCGTCGACAACGGCTGGCACGCGGTCGCGGACACCTGCCTCGGCTGGCTCGCCAAGCAGGGGCTGTAGCCGGTGTCCCCCACAGAGGAATCTCACGGCGAGGAGGAACGGAACACCGCGATCGCCCGGCGCTGGCTGACGGAGGGTGCCACCGGGAACGTCGGTCTCGCCGACGAGATCTTCACCCACGACTTCCGCACCAACGGGAGGACGGTGGGAACCGAGGGCCCCAGGCGCAATGTCGCCAACCGGCTGACCGGGTTCCCCGACCTCGACGTGGTGATCGAGGACCAGATCGCCGTGGCCGACAAGGTCGTGACCCGACTGACCTGGCGTGGCACGCACACCGGCGACTACAGCGGGCTCCCCGCGACGGGACGGCGGGTCGAGGTCCGCGCCCTGACGGTCTTCCACTTCCACGACGGCAAGGTGTTCGAGAACTGGACGGTGATCGACCAGTTCGGCCTGTTCCAGCAGCTCGGGGCCCTGCCGCCGCACCTGCTCGCCGCCCAGATCCCGGCCGTCGGCCACTGAGGCCCACCGCGACGCACACCTCGCAACACAGCACGACCTCTACAAGGAGGAAGGCCATGCCCGAGACTCCCACCCCCTACACCGGATTCGACCGGATGCCCCTGTCCGGCGAGTGGCGCTCCGGCGGCTCCGGTTCCGTCCTCACCGACACCAACCCCTACGACGACGCCGTACTCGCCGAGATCCCGTTGGCCGGTACCGAGGACGTGGATCGCGCCTGCCGTGCGGCACGCGAGGCACAGCGCGCCTGGGCGCGGGCCGCCCCGGAGCAGCGGGCGGCGGTCTTCGAGCGGGCGGCCGGCATCGTCATGCGACGAGCGGGCGAACTCGGCGACTGGCTGACGCGTGAGGTGGGCGCCACCCGCGCCCGGGCCGCCGTGGAGGTCGCCATCACCGCCGCGGTCACCGCCGCCGGGGCGGGCCACACCGCGGACGTCGTCGACACGGTCGGCACGGACGTCCCCGACAAGGAGAACCGGGTCTACCGCAAACCCGCCGGTGTGGTCACCGTCATCAGCCCGTGGAACTTCCCGATGTACCTGTCCAACCGATCCGTCGCCCCGGCGCTGGCCCTGGGCAACGCCGTCATCCTCAAACCGGCCGAGGACTCGCCCGTAACCGGCGGCCTGCTGCTCGCCAAGGTGTACGAGGAGGCGGGACTGCCCCCGGGCCTGCTCAGCGTCGTCGTCGGCCGGGGCCGGGACATCGGCGACCACCTGGTGCAGCACGAGATCCCCCGGGTCGTCTCGTTCACCGGATCCACCCCGGTCGGCCGGGGCATCGCCGCCAAGGCGGGCCTGAAGAAGCTCGCACTGGAGCTGGGCGGCAACGGCCCACTGGTCGTCCTGGACGACGCCGACCTCCAACGGGCCGCCGAATGCGCCGTGTTCGGCAGCTACTACCACCAGGGCCAGATCTGCATGGCGACGAACCGGGTCGTCGTCGACACCTCGGTCTACGACGAGTTCGTGGACCGCTTCGTCGAACTCACCCGGCTGCTGCGCACCGGCGACCCCCATGCGTCGGCTACCCAGATCGGCCCCGTCATCAACGACAAGCAACTGAACGGCATCCGGGACAAGATCTCCCGCGCGGTGGCCGACGGAGCGAAACTGCTGCTCTCCGGCGAACCGACCGGCCCGGCCGGCCGCGTCCTGGCACCCCACGTACTGCTCGGCGACAACCACGTGACCACGGCCGCCGAGGAGGTCTTCGGCCCGGTCCCCACCCTCGTCCGCGCCGACGGCGAGGAGGATGCGCTGCGGATCGCCAACGACACCCAGTACGGCCTCTCCAGCGGCGTCTTCACCCGGGACGTGGAACGCGGCCTGCGTTTCGCCCAGCGGGTGGAGGCGGGAATGACCCACATCAACGACACGACCGTCCACGACGACGTCCACGCCGCGTTCGGGGGCGAGAAGGCATCCGGCATCGGCCGCTTCGGCGGCAGGTGGGTCGCCGACGACTTCACCACACACCACTGGATCAGCATCCAGCACAAGCCGCGTCCGCTGGTGTTCTGAGGTCCATGAGCGTTCTGAGGTGGATCGATGTTCTGAAAGAGCCCCTCACCCCGGCGTCGAAGTGCCGACGTTAGAGCCGGAGCCGGATTGCCTCGCGCTCCCCCTCGGTCAGACCGCCCCAGAATCCGTACTGCTCTCCGCTGTTGAGGGCCGTACGGGCACAGATCTCCCTGACGGCGCAGGCCGCGCAGATGGCCCGCGCCTTCTCCTCCCGGACCTGTCTCGCCCGGCCCCGCTCACCCGTGGGCGAGAAGAAGAGCGAGGTGTCCATGCCCCGGCAGAGGGCGTAGCGCTGCCAGTCCCAGTGGTCGACGAGCGGGCGGTATCGAGGAATCACGCTGCTTGCTCCTTCCTTCCGGACCCGGCGGTCACGACCCGGGGGCCGGGTGCGGGGTCGCGGAGACGGCACGGACTTCGTCCGGAGTCAGATAGCCCCCGGTCCCCTCCATGTCGCGGATCGTGGTCGGCCGGCGGGCGAGGAATCCCGTACGGACGAAGTCGTCACCCGCGACCGCGTGCAGAACCCAGTTGGTCACGACCCGGGTCCTGGCCACGAGCGTGGGCAGCGCCAGGAGGTGGTAGCCGCGCGCCACCACCTGCGCGGCGAACCCGCTGAGCGGGATCCCGAGCGGCCGGGACACCGACCCGAAGCCGCCCAGGTCCACGACCAGGCCCAGATCGCGGTGCCGGTACGGACGCAGCCGCTGTCCGCGTACCCGCGCGGCGACGTTGGTACCTGCTGTCCTGCCCTGGCGCAGCGCGTGCTGTGCGGTGGGCGGGCAGATCGCGTCCCCGCCGGTGACCAGGTCGGGCACGGCGGCGGCGTCACCGACGGCGAACACCCCATCAAGTCCCGGCACGGTCAGCTCAGTTGTGACGGCGAGCCGTCCGCGTACGGTCTGCGCCTCCATGGAGGCGATCAACGGGCTCGGCGCGATCCCTGCGGTCCACAACAGGGTGTGAGTGGGCATCCGCCGCCCGTCGGTGAGGACGACTTCGCCGGGCCCGGCCGAGGCGACGCTCACACCGAGGGCGACCTCGATCCCGCGGCGTCGCAGCAACTTCAGTGCCTTGTCGCCGAGTTGGTCGCCCAGCTCCGGCATCAGCCGCGGAGCGACGTCGACGAGGTGCCACTCGATCATCTCCGGGTGCAGCGCCGGGTAGCGGCGTGCGGCGGCGAGGGTGAGCCGTTGCAGATAGGCGGCGGTCTCGGTACCGGCGTAGCCACCGCCCACGACGACGAAGCGCAACCGGGCCGCCCGCTCACGCGGGTCATCGGTGGCGTCGGCCAGGTCGAGTTGGGAGATGACGTGGTCGCGCATGGCGACCGCCTCTGCGAGGTTCTTCATGCCGTGTGCGTGCTCGGGCACACCCGGGATGTCGAACGAGCGGGTCACGCTGCCGCTGGCCAGCACCACGAGGTCGTAGCGCTCCCGCACCACCTCGTCGGTGATCAGCCGCACCACGCACACCTTGGCCACGGGATCGACACCGAGCGCGGCACCGGGCACGATCCGAGTGCGGCGGAGCACTCTGCGCAGCGAGACAGCGATCGACTGCGGAGTCAGCACACCCGCCGCCACCTGTGGCAGCAGAGGCAGATAGAGCTCGTAGCCGAGCGGCGCCACCAGGGCGAGCTCTGCTTCTCCGGGTTTGAGAAGCCTTTCCAGACGGCGCGCGCAGGCAATACCCGCGAAGCCACCGCCGACGATCAGGATGCGGGGCCGAGTCACGATGTCGTCCTCCCAGGCCAATAGGGGCTGGTCCGATTCGTCACCATCGTGATCCGCCGACGGCCGCCCTGACTTCAGTCGGACGACTGACGGGCGGATGAGGGGCGGCTGTCGGGCCCCGGTCACGTCCCTCCGGGACAGTCGGCCGACTGAAGTCACACCGCCCTCACCACACCTACCTTCGGTTCGAAGTCGGCGCGTCCGACAACGGCGAAGGAGACAGGCCATGAGACCTGGACGCGGAACACCTCCGATGACAGTTGCCGTCACCTCCTCCGGGGAGATGGCCGCAGCCCCCGTCGCGGCTGCTCTGCGGGCCCAGCCTCGCCTGCGGGTGCTCGGCCAGGAGCAGGCGGCCCGGGCGGAGGCGATGCTGATAATGGCTCACGAACTCGGCGAACAGACGCTCAAGGTGATGCACGACGCGGACCGTCCGCCGCGAGGAAGCGGGCCGCAGGTGGTCCTCGTCGCCGAGCGGTTCGGAACCGAGCGGCAACTGCTGCGGGCGGTCGACCACGGACTGGTTTGCGTACTGCCACGTTCACGCGCCGGGCTCGACCGCATCGTCCTCGCCCTGCTGCGTACGCGTGACGGCCGAACCCCTCTCGATCCACCCGAGTCGATGGTCCGAGCGCTACGAGCCGACCTGCGCGCACTGCGCAACCGGTCCACGGCGGGCCTGTCCGGCCTCGCCCTGGACGCGGGCGAGGCCGAGATGCTGCGGCTGCTCGCCAACGGGCTCGGCGCCGAGGACATCGCCCTGGCCCTGAACTGCCCCGAGCGGAAGGTCCAGCACGTGATCCACCGGTCCTGCACCCGCCTGAGCCTGGGCCATCGCACATGGGCCGCCACCCGCGCGGCGTAGCGGTGACACGGACAGCCCGCCGAGGTCCGAACCGTCGCTACGATCACTGGCCATGGACTGGCTCGAGCGCACAGCGAAGCTGAGGCAGTGGACCCGAGACGGAAACGGAACACGCGCACCGCACAAGCCGCTCCTTCTCCTGTACGCCCTCGGCCGATTCCAGGAGGACGCCGACAGCGAGCTGCGGTACAGCGCGGTGGAGGAGGACCTGCAACGACTGCTGACCGAGTACGGGCCGCCCAACAAGACGTCGCCCGCCTACCCTTTCCACCACCTGGTCAGCGACGGCGTATGGGAGGTGCGAACCGACCGTGGTCCCGGCAGCCCAGGCAGCGGCCTGCGGGACCTCCGGGCTTCGGGCGCCACCGGACGACTCGCGCCCGACCTCGGACATGCGCTACGGCGCGAACCCGAACTCCTGCACCGAATAACGCGATCGCTCCTCGACCTGCACTTCCCTCCCTCGCTCCACAGCGAGGCGTGTGAAGCCGTCAGCCTGGACCCGGAGCCGACGGAGATCCGCCAACTCCCCGCCGCCCGAAGGCAGCGGGACCGTCGGATGCGCGAACTGGTGCTGACCGCCTACGGGAGGGTCATGGGGGACTCTTGGAACTCCTGGCCTTGAGCGGGTGGCATAGCCATCCAGGTCTCCAACGTGACGAGGCCGGAAGGCTGCACGAATCCCTCGCAGCCCCCGGGAACGTTAACAGCGCAGACGCCACCGCGTCCGTCACCAAACGGCTGACGCTCGTCCGCACCGGTGTGCCGCACTCCGCGCTGATCTGGGCAGACCTGCGCTCCAGCACATGCCATCTACCGGCCCCGCTGGGCCCCCTCTTTCGCTGAAGAGTCACCCGTTCCCGCGCCGCTACAGGCGGCCTGAGCAGCATCCCAACATGCCTGACACCCCATCAGAACGAGCGTCATTTCAGCGTCAAGATATCGCCCGTAACGCCCACACCGCACATAACACGCACGCACAAAACCGCAGGTCAGGACAGCTTGGCCACCGGCTCAAGGATCGCGACACACTCCACATGATGGGTCATCGGAAAGATGTCGGCCTGATCAGGTAGTGGAAAAGACCAGGTCAGAGCAGCTTTCTCGGCTCACCGCCCAGCGTGAGGGCGCCCAGAGCGTCAAACGAGCGTCACGGCCGACAGCCCGTCCCGCCTAGTCGGGGCAGACCGAGTTCCCACGACCAGTTCCCCAGCAGGCTCCGTCCCGCTCACTCCAGACGCCAGCTGGCTCATCATGACCCGCGCCACTTCTCCGGCCGCCATAATGGACTCATGTCCTCCAGCCCACAGCATCCCGCACCCACACCGAGCGACCTCTCGGGCGCGGTCGCCGAGGACCTCGCGCTGTACCGGGAGAAGTTCCGGCGGCGTCTGCCGGAGTCGCTGGACGAGTTGCACGGCCCGGTCCAGGGGATCGTGGATCTGCCGCTGCACATGGCTTGGTCGGGAATGACCTCGTACGACATGAGCAAGCCTCGCCAGCGCATGGGCCTGTACCGCACCGTCCTGCACGAGGGCCTGCGCGACGACCTGCCCCGCTACCTCAATCAGGACTTGCTCCTCCAGCTGTGGCCGGTGCTGCGCACACTCGTCGGTCGCACCGTGCGCGCCGTATGGGAAGACGCTTTCCCCCAGCTCGCCTCCCGCACCCGGGCAGCCGCGTGACGGACATGCCGGAGCTGCACGCGCGGCTCCTGGCGGATGTGATCGCGCTCGGCTCGCCATATCCCCTGGTCCTCACCGGCGGATATGCCGTACGGGCACACCGCCTCGTGAACCGCCCCAGCCAGAACCTTGATGTCGCCACCGAGAACCCGGCGCCCATGGCCGATATCGCCGCCACGCTCCGGGCCGGCCTGGAAGCCCGCGGCTGGAAGGTGCACGCGCTGGAGACCGCTCCGCTGTCCGCCCGCTTCACCGTGACTGACCCAGCCACCGGGCAGGACTGCGAAGTCGACATCCTCAAGGAGATCTTCTGGCGGCCGGTCGCTCAGAGCCCGTACGGGCCCGTCCTCGCGGAGGAGGACGTGATCGGAACCAAGGTCCGCGCCCTCGCCGACCGCGGAGCGCCCCGCGATCTGATCGACGTGTTCGCAGCCTCCCGCCGCTGGACCAACGCCGAACTCGAGGAATTCGGCCGCCGCCACGCCCGTGGCCGCTTCGAGCGCGAGGATCTGCAGTCGAACCTCACGGGCGCCGAGTGGACTGACGACGAAGCCTTCGCGGCCTACGGTCTCGATGATGCCACCGTCGCCGCTCTCCGCACGTGGGCCGTGGAGTGGGCCGACGACCTCGCAACCCGCCTCCTCGAAGTGTTCGATGATCCGGACATCGACTGATCACGGTCGGGCGGGACCGGATCTCCAAGCTGCCTACGATGCCGACCAGGATAGGAGCCAAGAAATCAGTAGGTAGGAAGGAGGTCAGCAACGGGCGAAGGGCGGACACCAGCACCGTCGCGATGCGGCGCCGGGTTGCTTACGGCGCCAAAGAACGATACCGCTCCAATGAAAAAGCTCATCAACGAGCGAGGGTAGCGGCGATGAGTGCGGTGGCGTAGGAACTTCCGTAAAGAATCTCGTCATTGCCGTCCGGAAGCGTAATCGTGCCTACTCCATCCTCTGGCTCGCCACCGAGCGCGTAGGCGATCCGCACCTTCTTTCCATGAGGCGGCGTGCAGTTGTATTGGGCCACCTTCCCACTCCACTCCAGGCCAGCAGCCACGAGAACTCGGGGAGCAGTGGCTGGGTAGCCCATCTCCAGGGTGTCACGGGGAAACTTGTTACCGGCAGCAGCAACGATCGACGGCGGGTGCGGATTACGCCCCAGCATGCGCTCAAGTACGTGCTGCCGATTCTTCTCCACCTCGGCGATGTGCGCGCTCTGCGCCACGGCGATCACGGAGTAGCCCGAGTGTGCGGCCGTAACCTCAGTCAGCGCGCCAAGGAGCAGCCCGGAATGCACCTGCTCCTCGTTGCGCTGCATGACCCGGAAGCTGTCAACCGCGACGTGCGGGGCAACGAGGCGCATCAGCCCCCCGATCGAGGTGCCGTGGCCATCAAGGTCGAACGCGGGCTCCAATGCGCTGCCGGTCAGCTCGAAGCCGTACTGTACGGCGGCGCCCTCGTCCCCGGTATCCACCAGAGCGATCTTGCCAGGCCGAGTCGGCGGGAGCTGGCCCGTGGGGGAACCGCTCAGCTCGTCCAGGTGCATGGTGTTCCAGTTGATGGCGAGCCATCGCTTGGCCGCCGTCTCGGATCGTCTGGCCGGATCGAGGTAGAAACCCTCGTCGATGGTGAGATCGGGAATGCCAACGCGGTCGGCCTGCGTTTCGAGCGCGTCGGCGACAGCACGGGCCAGTCCTAACGGGTGCTCGACCACTGCGACACGCAGCACGTCGAGGGATCGGTCCCGGGCCAATGGCGAGAGCGGAATCAAGCGCGGGGCGGTGACACCAGAGATCGCCATGGCCGCGAAGATCTCGTCCCACTGCGTCAGCAGGGTTTCGATATCCCTCTGCTCTCCGACCACGGTGCAAAAGGCCGCCCTGCCTCGTCCGTCTGACAGCGCCACAGGGTGTCCGAGCCGCGGCTCGCTTCTGGGCGCTGTGGCGGCGTTGAGTTGCTGACTCTGCCGTTGCTGCGGTTGCGACTGATGCTGATGCTGATGTTGCATGATCGCCCCCTCGCCCCCTCGCCCAGTGGACAGGACCAGCCAACAGTAAGTCTGATCCGCGTAAGTGGGCCCCTGGCGCGTAGCATTCCGCGCCATCTCCGGCCATCATTCCAAGCCGAGGAGGCCACATGTCCGCTCAGAGCACGATCACCTACGACAACGAGTTCGTTCAGGTGGGGGACAGTGCCATTGCCGGGTGGCGGGTGGACATGCCCGAGGGGAAACGCCTGCCCACGCTCTCGGGCAACTGCCCTCATTGCCAGCACGATTGCGACTACCCAGTTCCAGAAGAGGTACTGCAAGGCGGCACCAAGTCGGCGGGCGGCAACGAACGGCCGCCCCAACTGACCCGCCTGGTCACCTGTAACTGCCGTGCCGGGCACAACCGACCCGGAGGAGTCATGCTCGGCTGTGGACGCTACTGGCTGGCCCTCTTGACCAAGAACGGCGCGTCGTACGATCTATCGGTACAGCGGGATCTTGGAATGCTGCCCGCCGCAGAGGCTCTCGCCGACGCGCAGGCTACACAGAATGCGCGTGTGCACGGGGCGGCCGAGAAGTGGATCGGCGGGATCAGCGCGGTCTACAGCCTCTTCTCGCTGGCTGGCGTGGCCACGGCCAAAAACGCGTTAGACGGCCTGTCCTCAGGGCAGCGATGGCTGGTCGCGGCCGCCATGCTGGCTGGCGTGGCAGCCGCGGGCACCGCGCTCTTCTTGGGGTACCTGGCTGCTTATGGCTGGGTGCGCATGGTCGCCGTGGGCGACGACGAGAAGCTGCGACTGTGGCACACCGACGAGGGCGCCTACGCAGCCCGCGCTGCCCGGCAGTTGAGCTGGGCCATCTATGCGGCATTCGGTTCTCTCGCGGCGATTACGATCATGATGATGCTGGTCTGGTTCCTGCCCCGGGCCCCGTAGCATCGCGGGCAACCGTGGTGGTGACGCGCTCCATGGGGTACTGGAGAGCGTAGGTGTTGCCCCCGCGTGGCGGCAGGTCGAACTCGTCCTCCAGCCCTTGGGCGATCAGCCCCGCGCTCTCCTGCAGCTCGCCGTACGTGAGGACACCGTGGTGGGCTCGGCTTTCCAGGTCGGCGACGATCGGCAGGAGGGGATGGTCCGGGCTGGGCGGTTGCTCCCCCTCAATTGCCTGGCGGAGGAGTTCTCGGAGGTTGCCCCTGTTGTCATCGATGCGCTGGCAGTAGGCCATGTGAACCGGATCATCGTCCCGCTCCGGGTCCCGGTGGTTGTCTTCCATCTGCCGAAACTGTCCTGCCGCCCGTTTTGCGGCCTTGTCCGGTTTGCGGCGGGTCCTCGGTTGCTCAATGTCGTGCTCATCCTCAATCGCCTGAGCAATCTGGGCGACGAAGCCTCTCGCCTGCGAGCGCGGCATCTCCTCGCCGGTGGACCGATGCAGTTGCAGCAGGCGTACGTATTCAATCTCGGGTTCACTGCCGAGCAAGGCGTGCGACCGTTCCAAATAGTGGTCGAGCACGCGCAGAATGGGTTCCCGTAGTGGCAGTTCCTCCTTGTCCCGCAGCCGCCCGGTGTGGGCTCGCTGGACCTGACGCAGGAAGTGCGCCGTCCGTCTAGCCTCGTGCAGTTGGTCGCGGCCCGGCCAGGGCGGATCAGCGTTTGCCATCGCAGCTCCGCAGGACGGTGGCATCCACCGTAAACGCGGTCGGGGGCCACTGGCAGTGGGTAAGCACGAACTGGTGATCGCTGGAGATGCGGGACCTTTGCACGACCGCGCCGTCAACAGCATCGTCAAAAGTGAACTCACCCAGGAGATATTCCCCTGCCGGTGCATGATCGGCGAGGATCACATCGAGGGTCCGGACTCGGTTGACTACGAGGAGGAGCCTGAGCACTCCTCGTTCGCTGGAGCCGAGGAAATTTGGCTCTCAAGCGGCATGGATGAGGACTACGACTTCCGCTAACGACCTTGGGAGCGGTGGCGGTCGGCCCGTGATGTGAGAAGGGTCGCACGGGTTGGGCGAGTTGTGACGCTGCTGGCGAACCGCGGCTTCGCCGTTCCCGAACGGCCCGGCGTTCGGCTGCGCACGCTGGAAGACGTGTTCGCCTACGCCGAGGCGGAAGGGGTCAGCCTGCGGATCGATGGCACCGAGGTGTAGGTCCGCCGCCCGCGCGCAGGCCGCCCGGGCCGCAAGGCGTTCGTGTCCGGCAAGAAGAAGCAGAACACCATCAAGACCACGACCTTGAGCGACGATCAGGGCCGCACCCTGTTCAGCGGGGTGGTCCGGCCCGGCCGGATGCACGACCAGATCGCCGTGCACACCGAGGGCATCGCCGAGCAATTCCGTCGGCACCCCAAGGTCAAGGCCGAGGTCGACGAAGGCTACCGAGGTCTGGCGAACGAGTTCCCCGCCCAGGTCAGTGCCCCACCGAAGAAGCCAAAGGACGACTCCCCGCTCGGCGAGCAACACACCTCGCGTGAGCAGCGCCGCCGCCAGTCCTCCGAGCGGATCTGCGTGGAGCACACCAACGCCGAGTACAAGCAGTGGCGGCCCCTGCAGCGATTCACCGGACGGCGCGAGACCTACACCGAGACCCACCTCGCCATCGCCGGACTCGTCTCCGACCGCTCCGCCCGCAGGGCGACCCACCGCAAGCCCAGCACCGAACTCGTGCTCGCCCGACAGGCCGTCTGCTGATCACCCAACAGCCGATCCGCCAGGCCAGCACGCCCCGAACTCAATCGCCCCCAGGGTCGTAAGACATGACGAGTTCAACCTGAGTAGACGTCCCCTACAGTGAGCGGTGTGCATCGTGATGTCGCAGGTCACGGGTCTGGTGTGGATGGCGAGTGGGGTACTCGTGCCGGTCGCAGGCGCATGACCATGGCGTAGATCGTCGGGCGGGTCGGGCTCCGGTGGGATGCCGGGTTCGGCTGCGCCCACGGCCGACCTCTGCCTACGATCCGTGAGCAGTTCGGCACGCTGTGAGAACGCGGGAGGACGCGGGGGATGCAGGAACGGCAGTGGATCATCGCCCGTCGGAGTGAACTGGACGCCCTCGCCGAGGAGTTGGCCAAGCAGCTCCAGGAGGTCCAGGCCGAGCGGGATGAACTGGCGATCGCGGAGCGGGTGTTGAACCGCCTGGCCGAGCAGGCCCTCGCCGACGCCGCGGCTGTCGCTCCGAAAGCGGCGCAGGTGGCCGGGCGGGCAGTCCTGCTCGTCCCGCACCGCAGCGACGCGGCCGATGAGGGCGCGCTGCCCGGCGACTACCGCAAGATCCTGGCGATCGTGCGGGAGGCCGACGGCCCGGTGCAGGTCAGGGCGGTCGGCGAGCGGCTGGGCCTGGACGCCTCGGTACGCGGCAAGCTGGAGCCGCTGCGGGCGAAGATGACCAAGCTCGCCGACCGTGGCTGGCTGCACAAGCGGGGCGACGGGCGGTTCACGGCACGTCCGTAGTCGTGCGGGGCGCGCCCGTAACTGACGGGCCCCCGACGGCAGTTGAGTTTTGTGTGACGAAAAACAACCATCCCGTCGAGGGCCCTGGCGGCCTTGTCTACACCGCCCGCCTGCCGCTGTCGAGTGCCACCCTGAACTGGCTCGCCGACCTGATACGCGGCCACCTCAAGAAGATCGGCTCGCGGTGGCGCACCCTGCCCGCGGGGAAGATCGCCGCCATCGTGCTGGCAGTGCTGCGCTGTGACCAGCGGCCCGGCGACCTGGCCGGCGGCAACGGAGTACACCGCACCACCGTGGCCCGATGGGTGAGGGAGGTCGTCGGCCTGCTCGCCGCCCGGGCTCCACGCCTGGACCGGGCCCTGAAGAAGATCACCCGAACGAGCGGCGGCATCGTACTGCTGGATGGATCGGTGATCCGTACCCGGCGCAGAACCGGGAAGGAGAACCGGAAGAACTACTCCGGCAAGAACAAATGCCACGGCCTGCTCGTGATCGCCCTCACCGACGACCGGGGCCGACTGCTGTGGATCTCGGCGGCCCGCCCCGGGCGCACCTCGGAGATCACCGCCTGCCGGCACGACCAGCTCACCGCCAAGCTACGGGCGGCCGGACTCGGGGCCATCGCCGACCTGGGATTCGTCGGCCTCGACGACAGTGATCCCGGCGCCGACCCGGCGGTGATCACCGGCTACAAGGCCGCCCGGAACCGGCCCCTGACACGAGGCCAGAAGCTGTCCAACACCGCACTGGCGGCCGTCCGGGCGCCAGTCGAGCACGGCTTCGCCCATCTCAAGAACTGGCGCGTCCTCGGCAAGGTACGCACCGACCCCGCCTGGGCGACCGCCCTGGTCCGGACCCTGCTGGTCCTCACGAACCGCGAAGTCGCCCGATGACCGACGATCTTCACCCAAGCCACCTGCCAGCGACCAGCACGAGCATCCCGATGCCCACGCACACCAGCCCTCACGACGCCTGATCTTCCCGAATTATCTGCGAACCGGGGCCCGTTGGAGTCGCCTCGATGGGTCCACCGAACGGACCCGACCACGGCCCCGTTTTCACCACCCGCAACGGTGAAGCCATGTTCCGCGCTTCCTTCTCCAACTCATCCGCGACGTCGCCCTCACCCATCCCGACCTGGCGGACATGAAGCTGGCACTGTGCGCCGGCTGCGGAGCACGCTCGGTCTCCCCCTTGCCCACCTCCAAAATTAAATAAACAGTAAAATTGAGCGCGGACATGTCATAAGGCCAGACGCGTATGCGGGCCCGCACCAACAGCCCGCATCAGCCGTGAACGAACAAGATGAGAGGATCCCTGTGAAACCCACCCAACACCCCGCTCCACGGGCAAGACGCCGATTAACCCGGCCGCTCGGCGCCCTGATCGCCTTCGGCGCGTCCCTGCTGCTGGTGTTCACCACCGCCACCGCCGCCCAGGCGCACGTCGTGTACCAGTCCGACGAGGTGTGGGCCAACACCGATTCCTCCAAGTGCCTGTACACCTACGCGGAGGTCTCCCACGGCAGCAGAGGAGGCTACGCCAAGTCCTATGGGCTGTCCTCCTCCGGCATCCCCCTCGCCCAGTCGTGCATCCTGGTCTGGAACCGTCCCCCGGGCAACCTCAAGACCGGATGGCAGTACTTCTACTGGGACGGCACCCAGTGGGGCGTGTGCCGGCAGCTCATGGGCACCCAGAACCCCGACGGCACCTGGAGCGGCTACGCCAACACCACCGAGACCTCCAGGATGGAACTCACCTACGACTTCGGGGTCTACCCGCCCTGCGGGGGTGGCTACTACGCCACCAAGGCCGGGTCCACCGTCTACTACGGCGGCACCTGGTACGGGGGCAACGTTCCCATCTGGTCCGGACAGCACTTCATCGAGCCGTAACCTGCAAGGACTGGACACACCACGCATGAAGAAGACCCGTGTATCCCTCGCTGTGGGAGCAGTGGCCGGGGTGCTGCTGCTGGGCGCCCTGGCGGCGAACGCCTCCGCCAATGAGGCACCCCGCCCCGCCGACAGCGGGCAGGCCGAGAAGGCCGCGGTGCCGCCGGCGCCGCCCACCCCGGAGTGGGTCAACCCCGACGGCACGGTGGACGAGTCCAAGATGCCCGAAGAGCTGCCGCTGATCGGGGCGGACGGCAAGGTGGTCAAGGACGCGGACGGCAAGACCCTCATGGTCAAGACGCGCGTCAAGATCGCGCAGTCCGGTACGCCCCAGGCGCCCTTAGCCGGTCCCCGGGCCGGGGAGAAGCGGTCCACCGGCACGGACGCAGAAGGCCGTAAGACGGAGACCGTCGAGGTTGAGGCGTCCGTTCCGCCCGCGCATTGACCTGACGGAGACGACGGAGAAGAGGGGCACCGTATGAGCCGGCTGCTGGAAGCGGTGTGTGCGCTGACCGTGGGCGTCCTCGTTGCGCTCCTTGTATGGGGTGCTGATCCTGGCGCCGTGCGGGTGGCGTGGCGGGACGGCGAGCTGAGCGGTGTGACGGTCGTGTTCGTGGCGGCGTGTGCGCTGTGGCTGGTGCTGTGGCGCAGGCGTACCGGGCGCGGCTGGCTGGCATGGCCGCTTGTGGTGCTGCTGTGCGGTGCGGCTGTTGCGCTAGTCGTGGCGGCCATGGCCGGTTGACCGGCGCAGGCAGGGTGGGGCTTCCCGTTTCTGTGGGCGGGGAGCCCCGCTGGCATTTTCGGGCTCGGGCTGCTGTTAAGGATCTTGGCAGGAGGGGAAAGGTGTCCCTGCGCCACGTCTGCTGCGTCGCCGACCCGGTCCGATTCCGGGGCACTGCGATTACAAGGCCGCCCGGAACCGGCCCCTGACACGAGGCCAGAAGCTGTCCAACACCGCACTGGCGGCCGTCCGGGCGCCAGTCGAGCACGGCTTCGCCCATCTCAAGAACTGGCGCGTCCTCGGCAAGGTACGCACCGACCCCGCCTGGGCGACCGCCCTGGTCCGGACCCTGCTGGTCCTCACGAACCGCGAAGTCGCCCGATGACCGACGATCTTCACCCAAGCCACCTGCCAGCGACCAGCACGAGCATCCCGATGCCCACGCACACCAGCCCCGTGGCCAGCAACTTCAGCTTGCACACCTCTCATTCCGCACCCCGTACTACCACCACAGCGAACAGCCCGAGCACTACCAGCAGTTCAACCGCGACCACGCCCGGCTCCGGGCCCCCGGCGAACGCGCCTTCGCCCGGCTCAAGTCCTGGCGCATCATGGGCAGAGCACGCTGCTCCACCCGCCGCATCAGCCGCACCGTCCAAGCCATCCACACACTCATGACCTGCGACTATTCAGGATGAAAGAGGCTCACTAACCCTGTGTATTCAGCGGAATTGGGCGATCTGACGTTCTGATAGCAGAAAGGTGCCGCTGACCTGCAAGGATGCGAGTGTCTAGGTCGCATCCGGCACAGAAGTCAGGGCACCTTTCTGGTGGTTGAGCGTACAGGGTGGGATCGTCGGCTGTCGGTGGTGGCTGAGGGGAAGAGGCTGGTCGGGCATGCCGGGGCGGTGCTGCTGCGCCGGTGTGCGGACCGGACGGGGCTGACGGACGCGCTGGTGAAAGTGCTGCCGTCCAGCACCGTGGCCGGCTGGCGGGACCGCGCCGGGGTACTGGTGCACCTGACCGTCGCGATCGCGCTCGGCGCGACGAATCTGTCGGAGGCCGAACAACTCCACCTTCATCACCGGCCGTTGTTCGGGCGGTCGGCCTCGGACTCCACCGCTCGCCGCACCCTGGCGGCGCTCGACGAGACAGTCGAGCAAGTCAGCCACCGAATCCCGCTGACGAATCGAGGCCAATCATGATCGTGTTAGGAGCTCGTAGAGGGTGCGTGATCACTCGATTGAGGCGTAGGTCGAAACTGCCGGGCGGGACCAGGCTACGTCGCTTTGCAACGGGTGCGGGCATCATCCTCGGTCCGGTCGACTAAGCCCTTTCCACCGTCAGCAATGCCGGATCCCTCTGGTGCCCATCCGTGAGACAGGAGTCGTAGTCCTCTCCGGAACCGTTTCAGTCCCAGGGATGTGTTTTGGCCACAGGCCATGAATTCAGGTCAACATCCCACCATCAAACGAGGTTGCCATGTCCAGTTCACCTCATGGCAACCTTGCCCAACCAGCCTCACGAATCGCGTCCATAGGTGCATCCTTCGAGAATGTGAGGCCGTAGATGCGAAGACGTCACGTCTACCGAGGTTTCATCGCGACGGCAGTCTGTGGAGTACTGTCCCAGACCAGCACAGCCGCTGCTCAAGCGGCCCCGCCACCGCTCACGGATCCGGTTAAGGCATCAGCAATTGCTGACCGCTTGGGCAGCAATCGTGCGGCGGGTGTCTATTATCGGAACGGCCGACTCGTGGTGGCGGTCACTGATCCGACCGCCGCGGAAACTGTGCGAAGTGCTGGCGCAGTAGCGGAGGTTGTCACCCACAGCACAGCCGAACTCCACTCCCTTAAAGCGAAACTGGATCAGCTGACAGGCATTCCCAACACCTCCTGGAGTATTGACCAAAGAAGAAATCGGGTAGAGGTACAGATCTACGACGGGGTTCCCTCCGCAGACAGGTCGCGAATTGATAATGCCGTATCCGGGTATGGAGATACGGTCGAGATAACGAAAATTTCCAGCAAGATCGAACCATCCGCCTATGCCATGCGCGGCGGTCTGGGAATAAAAGCAGATTGGACCTCCGGTAGCACGACCTATACCGCCACCTGCACCGCCGGATTCAACGTGCAGGACGCTACAGGCACGGGACCGAGGTACATGCTCACTGCCGGCCACTGCATTACCAAGAACGGTGGGGCTACCGAGTGGCGCCGGTCCAGCGGCGACATTCCACTAGGATCAGCCATCGACTGGCGCTATGGAAACGACACAAACCAGTCTGACTATGCGGTGGTGCTGTACGAAAACGCCAACGTCGCACCTTACGGAGCGATCCAGTATAAGGATGGCTCGGTAGGGGAGATTTCGAGTTCCGCCTCTGCGTACGAGGGGGAGCCAGTGAAGCGCGTGGGGACCATAAGCCAGGACTTGGTGGGCAATGTGCTCGCGACAGACGCAACGGTCACTTACGACGAGGGCACTACTCTCAAACACATGATCAAAACGGATAACTGCGTAATGCTTGGCGACAGCGGAGGAGCTCTCTTTAGCGGCGAGACTGCTCTGGGCATAACGTCAGGGGGAAACTACGTTGATCAACCCTGCGGAGATTCCGACTCTCAAGCGGACCGCGTCAGTTGGTACGAACCGCTGTACCTCGTGCTTTCCTGGGAGGACCTGAAGGTCTACTGAGCTGCGCCCAGCCACTCGCTCTCTTGGATCATGACGGGAACGCGGCAGACGGCGAGAGTACCTAAGGTTGAAATCGGACGTACCCCCCAGCGGAAAGGGTAGACCGGGTCAGCTCTAGGAGTTGCACGGTTTCTGCTCCATGATTTCACAGCAAGGAATCCGTCGTTGGTAAGGTCCAAGGGAAGTCCATGAACACGCACACAAAGAGCCTCGGCCGCCTGCTGCTCGCCCCCTTCCTGGGTGCTTGCCTCCTGACCGGTTGCGGCGACAGCCCACACACCGCCGACAGCCAGGCCATATCACTGCCGAAACAGGAGAAGCGTGCACGCCAGGTCGCCGACGCATGGAGGGGTTCCGCGTCGGCCACTGCGTGGAACGAAGGGTATTACCCGATGGGCGACGCTGTGCAGATCCCGGAATCGGGTTGGCACAGCAAGGCGGATGAGCGGGCCTACGCGACCAAGAATTTCGTCCTCCGGGGCAGCTTGCCGACCACCACTCCTGACCACGGGACGGTGGAGTGGGGGAGCCGAAACACTCTGCCCCGTCCGCTGTGGGGGGCGCAGCAGGCGTACCGGTCATTCGCTCTCAACCAGAGCGACGGACCCCAGTTGACCGTGACGGGAGCGAGGCTCGGCACAACAACGATCACCACGAGTCGCGGCCCAGCGACCGTTCCTGCCTGGCTGTTCACGCTGAAGGGCTACGACACCCCCTTGAAACGTGTTGCCGTCACCCCGTCGAAACTCCCCAAGTCGCCTATCGGGCAAGTTGAGCAAGGAGCTGCCGGTGGCCTCAGGAGCATCACCCGGCTGGCTGAGACGGCCATGGACGACCGGTCCATCACGGTGAAGGCCACTCATGGAGCCTGCGACGACGGCCCCGTCGTGAAGGCGTTGGAGTCGGAGGAGAACGTAGTGCTGTACGCCTCCATCAAAGGTGCACAAAGCGGTCCTTGCAACGCAAGCATGACCGAACAAAGCGTGAAGGTGGAGCTGCGGAGGTCACTCGGTGACCGCACTCTTCTGGACGCCCTCACGGGTCAGCCAGTGCCGTACGGAGAGGCCAACGGACTGTCGCCGAGTTGGACCTAACAAAGCCGCCTGTTAACCCTGTGTATTCAGCGGAATTGGTTGATCTGACGGCCTGACAGCAGAAAAGTGCCGCCGACCTGCAAGGATGCGAGTGTCTAGATCGAATCCGGCGCAGGAGTCAGGGCACCTTTCTGGTGAGCGAGCGTACAGGGTGGGAGCGCGGTCTGTCTGTGACGGCCGACGGGAAAGGGCTGGTCGGGCATGCCGGGGCGGTGCTGTTGCGTCGGCTCGCCGACCGCGTCGGCCTGACCGACGCGCTGGCGGGAGTGCTGCCATCGGGCACGGCCTCGTCGTGGCGGGACCGGGCCACCGCGCTCGTCGGCCTCGTCGTCGCGATCGCGCTCGGCGCCACGAATCTGCTGGAGGCCGAGCACCTCCAGCTCCACCACGGCCCGCTGTTCGGACCGGCAGTGTCGGACTCCACGCTGCACCGGCTGCTGTCCACGACGGACGAGACGAGGCGCGCACAGATCGCGAAGGTACGACAGCGGGTGCGTCGCCACGTCTGGACGCTGCTGCACCTGCGGCCCGGCGGCTTCCCGTATCTGACCGTCGCGGGACGGTATCTGAAGGGCTGGATCGTGCTCGACATGGACGCCACGGTCATCACCGCGGCCTCCAGGAAACAGGGCGCCGCCGGCACGTTCAAGGGCACCTTAGGGCGTGCAGATCTTTAACTCGTGGCTTTCTGCTCGGTGATTCGTTGGTCCGGCATGAGCGGGTTGGAAGAGCAACGGGCTGTGCTGGCAGCCAAGTTCGGGGCGATTCTGCCGCACCTCGACGAGCGGCAGCGTCGCCTGCTGATAGGTGCGGAGGCCCAGTCTCTCGGCCGCGGTGGGATCAGAGCGGTCGCCCGCGCCGCCGGTGTCCGTGAGGCCAGGGTGTCTGCCGGAATACGCGAACTCGCCTCCGGGGAAGCCCCGTTGGGACGCATCCGACGGCCCGGCGCCGGCCGCAAACGCGTCGCCGATCTGAACCCGGCCGTCCGGGAGGCGCTACTCACACTGGTCGAGCCCGACGTGCGCGGGGATCCGATGTCGCCGCTGCGCTGGACCACCAAGTCCACCCGCAAGCTCGCCGAGGAACTGACCCGGCAGGGTCACAGGATCTGCGCGGACACGGTGGGCGACCTCTTGCGCGAGGAGGGCTTCAGCCTGCAGAGCAACGCCAAGACCCTGGAGGGCAAGCAGGATCCCGATCGGGACGCCCAGTTCCACTACCTCAACGAACAGGCCCGCGACCACCAGGACGGCGGGGCGCCGGTGATCAGCGTGGACACGAAGAAGAAGGAGCTGGTCGGTCCGTTCAAGAACAACGGCCGTGAATGGGAGCCGCGAGGCGCGCCGGTACGGGTCGACACCCACGACTTCCCCGACCGCGAGCTGGGCAGGGCAGTGCCCTACGGCATCTACGACGTCGCCGCGAACACCGGCTGGGTCAACGTGGGCACCGACCATGACACCGCCGCGTTCGCCGTCGAGTCCATCCGCCGCTGGTGGAATGCAACCGGGCGGGCCGTCTATCCCACGGCCGGCCGGCTGCTGATCACCGCTGACGCGGGCGGCTCCAACGGCTATCGCACCCGCACCTGGAAGACCGAACTCGCCCGGTTCGCAGCCGAGTCCGGCCTGACGATCACCGTCTGCCACCTGCCTCCCGGCACGTCGAAGTGGAACCGGATCGAGCACCGGTTGTTCTCCCACATCACCATGAACTGGCGCGGCAGGCCCCTGGCCAGCCACGAAGTCATCGTCGAGAGCATCGCCGCGACCACCACCAAGACCGGCCTGAGAGTGCACGCCGAACTCGACACCAACCCCTACCCCACTGGCATCCAGGTCAGCGACGACGAGATCGCCGCCCTGCCGATCACACGGCACCGCTTCCACGGCGACTGGAACTACAGCCTCCACCCCCGGCATCCACTGGACGCGACGGCGATCAACAGCACGTCAGACCAGGCCCCGGCGAGCAGTCCGCCCCGCCTCACGCGGCATTCACTGCAGGACCCCGAGCTGACCGGAATGACCCGCCAGCAGCTCTGCGAGCTCATCGACGCGCTGACTCCCGAGCTGGAGGCTCAACGCGAGCACGTGCTCCGCGCACGCCGCGGTCACGAGCGCCTGGTCGCCCCCGGTACAGGCGCCAAAGCCAAACTCACTCCAGCCGACCGGATCCTGGTCACCGTGCTCCACCTGCGCAAACTCGCCACCATGGACCTCCTCGGCCAGCTCTTCGGCGTCACCGCCATGACCATCAGCCGCGCGAAACAGGAAGTCCACCCGCTCCTCGAAGCACACGGCCACTCCGTCAGCACCTCTACCGCCCGCCTCCGCACACCAGCAGACGTCGCGACGTTCCTCACTCCCGACACCGCCAAGGCCAAGATCAAAAAGACGAGTTAAAGATCTGCACGCCCTTAGGAGTCCTAGCAAAATGACCGGCTGTTGCCTTGGAATGACAGGCTGTCAGTCGGTGTTGTGCCTGCATCCGATAGATCGGGGTGGGGTGTGGGGCAGCGTCGGCCGTGGGAGGTCGAGGACGGGCTGTGGGAGCGGATCGCTCCGCTGTTGCCGGTGGTCGAACGCAGGCAGCGGTATCCGGGGCGTAAGCGGCTGCATGACCGGCGGGTGCTCAACGGGATCCTGTTTGTGCTGTACACGGGCATCCCGTGGGAGTTCCTGCCGCAGGAGCTGGGGTACGGCTCGGGGAGTACGTGCTGGCGCAGGCTGCGGGACTGGCAGGAGGCCGGGGTGTGGCAGGCGTTGCACGAACTCCTGCTGGCCGAGTTACGGGCGGTCGGCCTGCTGGATTTCTCCCGGGCTGCGGTCGACGGTTCGCATCTGCGGGCGATGAAGGGCGGCGCGAAGACGGGGGCGTCACCGGTGGACCGGGGACGGACGGGCAGCAAGCACCACGTGATCGTGGAGGCGCACGGCATCCCGCTCGCCGCCTCGCTGACCGGCGGCAACCGCCACGATGTCACCCAGCTCATGTCCCTGGTCCATGCCGTGCCTCCGGTCCGGGGCAAGCGCGGGCGTCCCCGGCGGCGCCCCAAGGTGCTGTACGCCGACCGCGGCTACGACTACGACGTCTACCGCCGCGAGCTGCGAGAGGTGGGCATCCGCCCGGTCATCGCTCGCCGTGGGACCGAGCACGGCTCCGCATTGGGCGTGCACCGCTGGGTCGTCGAAGCCGCCTTCGCGCTCCTGCACTGGTTCCGCCGTCTGCGCACCCGCTGGGAGATCCGCGAAGACCTCCACGAAGCCTTCCTCGCTCTCGGCTGCGCCATCATCTGCTGGCGTCGCCTGAAGACCGCCGTTGACTAGGACCTGTCCGGCGGGCCTTGCGGCCGGTGGCCCTGGGTCCGTGGCGCTGCCGTAGTCTCCGTGGTCATGTTCGAGTGGTGGCATGTGCTGGCGGATGACGAACGGCAGCAATGGACTCTGGATCCGTTCGTGAGTGTGGGGCTGCTGGCGTTCGGTATGGGTCCCGACGAGACGTCGCAGGTACTGAGTGGTGCCACCAGGGAAGCTCAGCGTCACAGGTTTCGCCGGCGTGCGGGCGAGACCGTCGACGCCGTCGAGGAGGGCGAGTACCGGGAATTTGGTTTGAAGCTCTATTACCGGGAGGAACGTCTGGCTGGCGTCGTGGTCGATGCGCTGCGAGGACCCCAAGTCTTTGTGGAGGGGGAAGCCCTGGTCGGCAGGGTCCCCTCCGTTCTGGAGCAGTGGATGATCGGCCGTGCCGAGGCCCGCAAGCCGCATTCGGAGCTCTCGTATCTGGACGCTGGAGTTCCTGGGTCGGAATCGCTGGGCGTCGTTCTGGATGTGCAGCGCGCAGGCGATCACCTGCTCACGCGACCGGTGTTCGTGCCCCGTGAGGCACTGGACGACCTCCCTCACTTCCTACCCCGAGAAGCGTGGTCGCGTTGCTGAGTGCCCATCGGGCAGACGGGGGTGACACCGCGGTCAGTCTGATGGATGGCAGCTCATCACGCTCGTTACCGGATGCGGATCGAAGCTGTCGACGCGGCGCCGTGGAAGGTGTCGGCACCTTTCTCCACATGAACTGACAGCTCGTCACTACAAGGCACAAGCAGTTCATTTTGCCAGGAGCTCTTAGGCTTCCACCCGTTGGCCGCGTGGCTGGCCAACACCGACGAGTGCCTGGCGATGGAGCTGAGGGAAGGCAACGCCGGCGCGAACACCGTCGCCGATCACCTGCGGGTGCTGGACGCCGCGCTCGCGCAGATACCCCGCTCCTCCCAGGCCAAGATCCTGGTGCGGGTCGACGGTGCCGGTGCCACGCACGGCCTGCTCAAGCGCTTTCAGGCGCTGAACACCACGCGGCGCACGGTCCGCTACACCGTCGGCTGGACGATCACGCCCGAGGACGAACGCGCCATCGCCCGCCTCCCCGAAGCCGCCTGGGAAACCTCCCTGCGACAGGACGGCGAGGTCCAGGACGGCTACTTCGTCGCCGAGCTGACCGGGCTGAACACGCGTGAGGGCTGGCCCAAGGGCATGCGGCTGATCGTCCGCCGCGTCAAGCCCTCCCGCCAGCACCTGGAGAAGCTGACCGCGTTCGAGCAGAAGACCGGCTGGCGCTACTCGATCACCGCAACGAACATCCGTCACATGGGCCACATCGCCGGCACCCACCAAGTGCAGTTCCTCGACGTCCTGCACCGCGATCACGCCGAGGTCGAAGACCGCGTGCGCACCGACAAGGCGATGGGACTGGCGAACCTGCCGTCCAAGTCCTGGGAAACGAACGCGAGCTGGATGCTCACCGCGAACCTCGCCGCCGATCTCGACGCCTGGCTGCGGCTGCTGACCCTCCACGACCAAGCGGACCTCGCCGACGCCGAGCCGGACACCATGCGCTTCCGCCTCTACCACCTGCCCGCCCGCCTCGCCCACCACGCACGCCGCCGCCACCTGCGCATCGAACGGACCTGGCCCTGGGCCCACGCATTCACGACCAGCTGGAAGCGGATCAACAACCTGACGGACGCCACCTGACGACCAGCCTGTGCCCCGACACACACCGAGAGGAGGAAGGCCAGCAGTCTCCGGGCCCGTGGAACCCGGCGCACCCCGCAGCGACAGGCGACGGCCCGCCCTCACACAGCGAGGGACATTACGGGCGAACCACCAGGCCACTCAACGACCAAGCCCCACCGAAGAATCGAGGTTAGGTACGGCTTGTACAGCTACATCGCCATTGCGGCCAGTGGCCTTTGCTGCGGTTTACTCCACATGGGTATCTTCACGCACTTCGGGGCGCTGATTGTGGCGCCCGTTTGATCCGCTTCTCACGTCCAGATTCCGTCTGGTTTAGCAATGAGGTGGAAGCTCCCCACTGGTAGGGAGTTTCCAGGCATTTCAGGCCGCGCGCGTTGGCGATATATGCGGCAAAGCATGCTGAAACAGCCAGCGCGAATCAACATCAAACGCCCACTGAGAATCCGGCGCCTGCGGTGAGGCGCTGTCGCTGGAGCGGACCGGGATCTGCGCAGGCATCAGGCGCCACACCACCGGCGACCTGGCCGCCGGCGACCAGGTCCTCGCCGCGCGGCGCAGGATGCGCGCCGGCCTGATCACCAGGAGCTGAGAGGCGCGGCGTAAGGCCACCGTCGCCGTCCACATCCTGGAGCGGCTACTCGTCGCTGCCTCAAGAGCGGCTTGGCCCGTCCGCCACGACTGCGCGCCGTCTCCCGGCCGCGGTAGGGCCAGAGGGGAAGCCAACGGGACGGACACGCGTCCGGTCAATGGCCGACGTGATGGAAGCTTGGCGGCTGATGTGTATCGAGGTAAGCCCAAAAGAGGCCACGGAGTGATCTTGAAGCGCTGACGGGTCGTCGGCGGATACTGGGATTCCGGCAGCGTCGAGATCCTGCGGATCTCCGGGTATGGCACGTGGGCCCAGAAGGGCCTTGCCGCCGCCCTGCGCACGGGGGCCGACCTGCTGGAAAGGCCGGGTGCTGACGGCCTGCGGGCGTACGCTGGGCAAAGCCGTCCCGGTGGCCTCCCCCATGCCACCGGGACGGCTTTCCCGTGTTGAGCGGACGCCGTACCCGAACGTGAAGGAGCAGCAGAGCGTGAACGCTATCCCCGGCGGCGTGTACGAGCTCGTAACAGGATCTTGTTGAGGTGCCCTGGTTGGGCGTGACCGATGTGACGATTCGGCCGTTCGGGAGGGTGTGAGTACTCGGCCGTGGATCGTGGACGACGACTTGTGGGCGCTGATCGAACCGCTGCTACCGCCCTGGCCACAGAAGGCGCCGGGCCCGCAGCCGGTGGCGGACCGGCTGTGTCTGCAGGGCATCCTGTACGTCCTCCACAACGACATAGCCTGGCAACTCCTCCCGCTGGAGCTGGGGTTCGGCTCGGGACAGACCTGCTGGCGGCGTCTGGACCGCTGGCAGCAGGCCGGCGTCTTCGACCAGTTGCACCGCATTCTGCTTGCCGAGCTGAACGCGGCCGGCGAACTCGACTGGTCCAGAGCGTGCGTGGACGGCTCCCACATCCGCGCGAAAAAGGGGGAGCCGACACCGGTCCGTCGCCGGTCGACCGACGGAAGACGGGCAGCAAGCACCACTTGATCTGCGACGGCCGCGGCACCCCGCTCAAGGTCATCACCACCGCTGCCAACGTCAACGACGTCACCCAGACCCTCGCCCTCGTCGACGACATCCCGCCCGTGGCCGGGCGTCCCGGCCGGCCACGCCGCCGCCCCGATTCGCTGCTCGGGGACAAGGGCTACGACTCCAACCCCCACCGCGAGGAACTGCGCAAGCGCCGGATCCTGCCGGTCATCTCCCGCAAGGGCGCCCCGAACATCAAGGGCCTGGGCAAACTCCGCTACGTCGTGGAACAGACTTTCGCCCTGCTCCACCAGTTCAAACGCCTCGCCGTCCGCTGGGAACGCCGAACCGAACTCCACGACGCCTTCGTCTCGTTGGCCTGCGGCCTCATCTGCTGGAGGCGCCTGAAGAAGCACCGATCATGATCGCGGCACGAGCTTTTGGCTACACCTCACACCACTCACCCAGAGGGCCGGCCGCCCGCGTCCGGATGAAGTCGTGCACGAGGTCCCAGGCCCGAACGGTATCCAGGACAAAGTTCCCCGTGAATGCGGCGAGGTCGTCGATGATCGGGACTTCGACCTCGGCACCCGAGGGCACGGTGCCGTCGCCCATGAGTAGAGACATCCGCTCGGTGTCACTCATCAGATGAACCACCGCGTGATCATCCCGGAAGGCCAGGGCAAGCACCGGGAACTCCCTGTTCGGCAACCGAACCTCGACGTACCCCTGACCACGGGAACGCAGGTCGTCGAAGCGGTCTGACAGATCTTCCACCTCTGAACGTCTCTCAACCGGATGAAACAGTCCCGATTCCGGCGACGTCGCCGCCCACACCACGCTCACCCAGCCCCTCCTCCCCACACAGGCCACCACCAACGATCCAGGGCCACGCTCCCACGCTCCACCACGACACGACTACGGGGACTGGGTCGAATGATCGTGTTACGAGCTCTTACGGCCAACTGATCGCTGCACCAAGCAGGCCCGCCCCACTCCAGGAGCGCCCATCGCAGCAGTTCGATCTCCGCCTGATCGAGCAGCTCGCTCACAACTGCGCCACGTCCCGACATCTCTTCAGCCGTTGCCTCGTGCCGTCTTGGAATAGCTGAGCTTGCACATGACGACCAGACCGCGGGATGCCCGGCTACTCCTCGTCTTCACCAAGTTCCGCCAGCTGGTCGGCGGCGGTGGAATTGCCCTCGTCCGCGAGGCGGCGCAGTTCCTTCATATCTCCCAGCTCCGTGGCCAGTTCGATCAACTGATCGGTCGCCGTCGAGTTGCCGCCGTCGGACAGCCTCCGCAACTCCTTCATGTCACCGTTCTCCGTGGCCAGTTCGATCAACTGATCGGTCGCCGTCGAGTTGCCCCGGTCGGACAGCCTCCGCAACTCCTTCATGTCACCGTTCTCCGCAGCCAGTTCGATCAGCTCGTCCGCAGCGGAGGAGTCTCCCTTGTCGGCCCGTTCCCGCAGGACGGACAGGTCGCTTTCAGTCATGCTGGACACCCTTTTCATGTTCTTTGTCACGAGCCGGCCGCGCTCTTTGCGCCGCCGCGTGACGCTATTCAGACGATGCGGGGAACTTCCCGGACGCGCGGAGCTCATCTCGATAGGCATGCCACTCGTCCAGCAGCCTCGGGAGTCGATCGGCAAGGAACTCGGCCAGCGCGGCCATCTCCTCAAGTGGGGCACGACGCTCCGCCGGAGCGTCGACCAGGAGCTCAAGCCCCTCCCGGAACAGAGCGGCATGCTCCTTATGGATGGCCGAGTCGAAGTTCTGCGGTTGCTGGCTGGCTGGCTCAAGATCTACCCGATCCACCCGATCGCCGGCGACACGCGTCCGCCGCGCCATTTTGTAAGTTTCGAGCAACTTGACCGCACCAGTGATGGCGCTCCGGCTCGCCAACAGTGCTTCGCTCAGCTCATCGATTGTCTGCTGGGGCGGGTCACAGACGAAGAGATACCCCAGCAGGCGGCCAGCCATCGGCGGAAAGCCATACTGACGTGCATAAAAGCGACCGAGGTGATCGGCGAAGATCAGGTGGGAGTCCTGTGACACACCAGCGATGCTAGCAGATTGACTGAGATAACAAAAATTTCTGTCATCTCCATCAAGCCCTCCTCTCGGATCGTCTCAGACCCGGGACATCAGCGGGATTCGTTCAGAGAAATAGCCTGCACCGGGCAGCCTCGGACGGCGTCCCTCACATGTGGGTCACCAGCTCCGTCCTCCCGCCCGGGGAGCACCGCGCCGAGCCCGTCGTCGTCCTGAGTGAAAACGCCCGGCGCGGCCAACGCGCACAGTCCCGCGCCCACACACCGGTCCGTGTCCACCTGGATCTTCATTTCCGACTCCTCTCCGCTGTCGTTCAGCCTTCGAGCGCACGGCGGATCACAGAGCAAATCTCGGCCGCGTGCTCCGGCTCGTTCATCAGGCGGTGCTTGCAGCCGATTTCGTGCTCGATGAAGCGCCCGCCCACGTACGGCGGCCACTGGGCGGCGAATCCGTGATTGTCGACCGTGGCGGTGAAGAACAGCACGTCACCGTCGAACACCGGAGTGACGAACTCGTCGAGCAGTTTCGTGTGCCGGACCGTGATGGCGGCCACCTTCTCGACGATCGCCTCGTAGTCGGCCTCCCCGGCGCCGTTGTCCAGGTAGTCGCGTACGAACGCCTGCGTACTGGCGTCCGCGATGACATCGGCCTCGGCGAAGTCGTTCTCGGGCCCGAAACCGCCCGATGCAGCACTGTCCAGCATCACCACGAGGCGGACTTCCTTCCCGCGCCGGATCAGCTCGACGGCGATCGCGTGTGCCAGGGTGCCGCCGCCGGACCAGCCGAAGAGCGCGTACGGCCCCTCGGGCTGGAGCTCTGTGATGTGCCGTAGATAGTGGCGCACCATGTCGTCCACGGAGGTCGCCTGCGGCTGGGCGGGGTCGTACTCACGGGCCTGGATTCCGTAGAGCGGCCGATCCGGCAGATACTCGGCGAAGCTCATGTACGCCCAGCACAGACCGCTGCCCGGATGGATCATCCACAGGGGCGGCAGCTCCCCGTCCGTACGTATCGGAAGCACCGTGGCGAAAGGGTCCTCCGGCTGCGAGTCCGCGGCACCGGTCCGCAACCGCTCCGCGAGGTCGGCGACGACCGGGTACTGGAACACTGTCCTGACCGGAAGCGAGACACCGAGGGTGGCCGTGATGCGGTTGACCAACCGCACGACCAGCATGGAGTGGCCGCCCAGCAGGAAGAAGTCGTCGTCCGCACCTACCTGTTCAATGCCGAGGACCTCCGTGTACAGCTCCGCCAGAACCCGCTCGTCGTCGGTGCTCGGCGCGCGGTAGCCATCAGCGGCGAAGTCCGGGTCGGGCAGGGCCGCGCGGTCCAGCTTCTGGTGGGAGGTCAGCGGCAGGCGGTCCAGGAGGACGACGGCCGAGGGCATCATGTAGGAGGGCAGACTGCTTGTCAGGTAGTCTCGAAGGTCGTCGCTTGTGACCTCCCGGGCGACCGCATAGGCGAGCAGGTGGACACCGACGTCACGGAGTTCGCGGGTGATGACGACGGCCTGCGCGACGGCCGGGTGCTCCGTCAGCACGGCCTCCACCTCGCCGAGTTCGATCCGGTAGCCGCGAACCTTCACCTGGTGGTCGACACGGCCCCGGAACTCCAGGGTGCCGCGGGTGTTCCACAGGCCGAGGTCGCCGGTCCGGTACATACGCTCGCCCGGTTTTCCGAACGGGGAAGACACGAAGCGCCCGGCGCTGAGACCCGCCCGGTTGAGATATCCCCGGGCCAGACCGTCGCCGGCCATGTACAACTCGCCCACCACTCCGGGCGGGACGGGACGCAGTCGGTCGTCGAGGACGTAGATCTGCATGTTATCCATGGGCAGACCGACGGGGATGTCTCCCCGCACCGGCCCTGGCCCGATCTCGTGCACCGTCGAGTTGCAGGTGATCTCGGTCGGACCGAACGCGTTGACGAACGTCGTGTCGGGACACGCGGTCACGGCCCGGTCGACAGAGGCCGGCGAGAGGCGTTCGCCGCCGATCCACACCTCGCGCAGGCCCGCGAGACAGGACGGGTCCTGCTCGACCAGGTGGTTGAACACCGGCGTGATCAGCAGAGCAGTGGTGACGCCGTGCCGCTCGGCGAATGAGCGGAACACCTTGGCGTCGAGGTCGTCGGGCAGTGCCAGGACTACGCAGTCTCCCCGCAGCAGCGTCGGCCACAGTTCGTACGTCATGGGATCGAAGGTGTGCCGGGTACGCAATAGCACCCGGTGGTTGCCCTCCCGGCGGCACCACTGGTCGACCGCGAACTGCACGACTCCGCGGTGGGTGATCGCGACGCCCTTGGGGCGGCCCGTCGACCCCGAGGTGTAGATCACGTACGCCAATCGGTCCCCGGAACGGACCCGACCGCCCGTCTCGGCGGGTGCGCCGGGGTCCGAAGCAAGTAGGCCGAACGCCACGCACGGGCAAAGGTCCGATCCCGTGGCGAGTGTGAACCCGTCCTCGCCGACGATCAGTAGGGGCCGCGCGTCCGCGAGCACGAAGGCCAGCCGGTCAGCTGGGTACTCCGGATCGATCGGCAGGTAGGCACCGCCGGCCTTCAGGATCGCAAGCAGTGTGACGACCATCTCCGGGGAGCGCGGCAGCGCGACTCCGACCAGGGACTCGGTGGTGACACCGCAGCGCACCAGCGCCGCGGCCACCCGGTCGGCCGCCGAGTCCAGTTCCCGGTACGTCAGCGATCCCGCGTCCCCCGTCACCGCGAGCGCGTCCGGGGTGGTCGCGGCCTGCCGCGCGAAGAGTTCTGTGATCGTGTCGCCCGGCAGGTCCACCGCCGTGTCGTTGAGCTCGTGGACGAACCGGTCGTACTCGCCGGGTTCGAAGACGTCGATGGTGCTCAACGGCACCGAGGGGTCGGTCACGACCTGGTCGAGCACATGCAACAGGCGACGGGTGAACTTGGCCACGGTGTCCCTGTCGAAGAGGTCGGTGTCGTACTCGGCCAGACCGAGGGCTCCAGCACCGCGCGGGTCGGCTCGCAGCGACACGGCGAGGTCGAACTTGGCGGTGGTCGCCGGTGCGAACGGCTCGATCGAGATCACCAGACCCGGCAGGCGCAGCTCCGCCGTCGGGCTGTTCTGCCAGGCGAAGATGATCTGGAACAGCGGATGGTGGGCGGCGGAGCGGCCGGGGTTGACCAGCTCCACCAGTCGGTCGAAGGGCGCCTCCTGATTGTCGTACGCGGCCAATGCCTTTGTACGGACCTGATCGAGCACGTCCGTGAACGGGCTGTCGCCGGCCAGCTGGAGGCGCAGCACCCATGTGTTGACGAAGAAACCGATCAGATCCGTCATGGCCTCGTCGGTCCGGCCCGCGATCGGCGAGCCCAAGGTGATGTCGTCTCCGCTCCCCATCCGGTGCAGCAGTGTGGCCAGGGCGGACTGGAGCACCATAGCGGTGGTGACGCTGCGGCGGCGGGCGAGATCCTCGACGCGCGCCAAGAGGTCCGACCGGAGCGTGAACTCGATCCGGTCCTCGCGCCGCTCCCCCGTCGCGGATCGCGGACGGTCCAGCGGCAGAGGCAGCGGTTCCGGCGCCCCGGCCAGCTCCTGCCGCCAGTACTCGGCCTCGGCGCCCATCACGCTGTCCGGATCGGCCTCGTCGCCGAGCATGTCCCGCTGCCAGAGAGCGTAGTCGGCGTACTGCACGGCGAGCGGCTTCCAGTGCGGGGCCCGGCCCTCCCTGCGTGCCGTGTACGCCGTCGTCAGGTCCCGGACCAGCGGGGCGGCCGAACTGCCGTCGCTGGCGATGTGGTGGACGACCAGCGCCAGGACGTGGTCGTCCGCGGCGCAGCGGAACAGCTTGGCCCGCAGCGGGATCTCGCCAGATAGGTCGAAACGGTGTCCGGCCTCGGCGATCAGAGATTCGTCGAGGCCGTCGCGCTCGACCGTTTCGACGCCGACATCCAGCGTGAGTGCCTCCGGCGGCACGATTTGCTGGAACGGCGTGCCCTCCTCGTCGAGGAAGAGAGTGCGCAGACTCTCGTGCCGGTGGACGACGTCCCGCACGGCCTGCTGCAGCGCGGGCACGTCCAGGGTGCCGCGCAGTCGCAGCACCGTCGCCGTGTTGTACGTGGTCGACGACGCGTCGAAGCGGTGCAGGAACCACAGCCTCTGCTGTGCGAACGACAGGGGCGTTCGCTCCGGCCTCGACTGCGGGACCAGCGGCGGACGTGCCCTCTTCGCCGCGGCCAGGCTCACGGCGAGGGAGGCGACGGTGCTCGACTCGAACACACTGCGCACCGGCGTCTCCACGCCCAGCTCGGCACGGATACGGCCGACCAGTCGGGTGGCCAGCAGAGAGTGGCCGCCCAGTAGGAAGAAGTCATCGTCCACGCCGACGTGTTCGACCCCCAGCACCTCGGCGAAGAGCCTCGCGAGTATCTCCTCGTACAGGGTGCCCGGGGCGGGTCCGTCGGTCCTGGTCACGTAGTCCGGTGCGGGCAGCGCTCGGCGGTCCACCTTGCCGTTCGGGGTGAGGGGGATGCTGCCGACGGGCACCACCGCCGAGGGCACCATGTACTCGGGCAGCCGCTCGCGCACGTACGTCCGCAGATCGGCGAGGAGCGCGACGGCCTCGCGCACCCGGCCGGGGTTGTTGGCCGACGCCGAACCGGGGTCGGCCCCGGCGAGGCACCCTCCGGTGAACACCGTGGCCGACCCGGGGGGCTCGGGCAGGAGGACGGCGTCGAACCGGTCGACCTCGCGGGACCAGGTCACCAGCGCGCCCCGGCCGCGGCCGGTCGCCCAGTTCAGCAGTTCCTGCGGGTCGACGGCGGGCGGGCGGTGCACGGAGGCGTCCGCCGGACCCTCACCGACCAGTCGGGCGTTGGGGATGCCCGTGATCCGCGCGGCTTCGCCTGAAGTCAGGAGCCCATCACCTTCCAGGTCCGCCAGGGAGGACGTCCCGGAGCCCCAGGCGACGGTGGGCAGGTCCGCGAGTGGGACGACAACCGCTGGTTCCTTGTGCAGAACCACCTCGTAGCGATACCGGGTCAGTTCGTTGTGAGCCGTGCCGGACTTCAGCCGGACATCGACCGCGGCCCCCGTTTTCTCGCCCCACCGTTCGAACCACTCGGGGTCGAGCACGAGTTCCTTCTCCAGGAAGACGGCATGCTCCACGGCCGCGCGCAGGGCGTCGGCCGAAGCTCCGGGGCGCCGTCTCCGCTGCACGGCGTGGTGCAGCAGCCGTACGGTGCCGGCATGCCGCACGTCGCCGATGACCAGCCGGCCTCCGGGAACCAGTAGGTCGTACGCCTGACGCAGCACGTTCTCGAGATAGTCGGTGTCCGGGAAGTACTGGACGACCGAGTTCAGTACGACGGTGTCGAACCGCCCGGAGGGCAGGCCGGAGAAGTCGTCGGCGACTTGGTGACGGAGGTGCGCCCTCTCCCCCCAGGGCTGCGGGGTCAGCTGCCCGCGGAGCCGGTCGACAGTGGCAGCCGAGAAATCCGTGCCCCAGTACTCCTCGACATGCGGAGCGATGTTGGACAGCAACAGACCGGAGCCGACGCCCAGTTCGAGCACCCGCTGCGGCGACCAGCACCGGATGCGCTCCACGGCGGCGTCCCGCCACTCCCTCATCTCCCCGCAGGGGATGGGCTTGCCCGTGTAGCTGGAGTCCCAGCCGGTGAAGTCCTCCCCCAGCTCGGCTTCCGGGGCGTCGTACATCCGGTCGTAGACCTGAAGCCAGTCGTCGACGTGTTCGCCAGCCGAGCGGGTCCCGGACAGGTCGGGCACCGCGTAGGCCACCAGCCTCTGGTCGCCGGCCTGGTCCTCGCGGCTCACCACGACCGCCCGGGCCACGGCGGGGTGTTCGCCGAGAACCGCCTCGATCTCGGCCGGCTCGATGCGGAACCCGCGGATCTTCACCTGGGCGTCGGCCCGGCCCCGGAAGGCGAGTTCACCCGCCGGACTCCAGACGACCCGGTCGCCGGTCCGGTACATCAGTCCGCCCGATTCGCCGAACGGGCATGCCACAAACCGTTCGGCGGTCAGACCTGCGCAGGCCAGGTATCCCCGCGCGAGGCCGGCGCCGGCGACGTACAACTCTCCTACGACGCCCGGAGGTACTGGCCTGAGCCCGTCGTCGAGGACGTAGACGCGCATATTGTCCATGGGCCGCCCGATCGGCACCTCGGTGGGCGGCTCCCCCGGCGGCACTTCGTGGGCCGTGGCGAACACGGTCGTCTCGGTAGGTCCGTATCCGTCCATCAGCTTCAGACCGGGGCAGGCCGCACGCATACGTGCCACGGAGTCCGGCGACACGACGTCACCCCCCACCCACAACTCGCGCAGCCCCGCCAGGCATCCGGGATCCTGGTCGACGACGGCCGCGAAGAGCCCGGCGGTCAGCCACATCGAGGTGAGGCGGTGTCCGGCGACCAGCGTGGCCAGCTCTGCCGCGTCCAGATTCCGCGCGGGGCTCACGACCACTCGGCCGCCACCGAGGAGGGGCACCCACAGCTCGAAGGTGGAGGCGTCGAAGGTGTGGGGCGAGTGCAGCAGGACGCGGTCGTGGGCGCCGCCACGCCATCGCCGGTCCAGGGCCAGAGCCGCGACATTGCGGTGGGTCACGGCAATGCCCTTGGGGACGCCGGTCGATCCCGACGTGTACATCACGTAGGCGAGTCGGTCGGTGCGGGAGGTCTCGGGCAGCGGGGCGTCCGTTTCGCCGCCGAGTTCGTCGAAATGGACGGCCTGAAGGCCGTCCGGCGGGGCGAACTCCGCGTCGATGACCACGAGGGCCGGGGCCGCGTCGGCGAGCATGAACGCCAGGCGATCGGCGGGGTAGGCGGTGTCGATGGGGAGATAGCCCGCGCCGGCCTTGAGGACGGCCAGCAGCGCGACGACCAGATCCGCCGACCGGGGCAGGGCGATCGCCACCAGGGTCTCCGGGCCCACTCCCCTGCCGACGAGGCCCCGCGCGACGCGGTCGGCGAGCCGATCGAGGTCCCGGTAGCTGAGGGTCGTGCTGCCGGACTCCACGGCGACGGCGTCCGGAGTGGCCGCGGCCCGGCGCTCGAAGAGGGCGTGGACGGACAACTCGGGAAGGGGGGCATCGGTATCGTTGAAACCGTGTAGCAGACGGGCCTCTTCACCGTCCTCCAGCAGGTCGATTGCGCCGACCTGGTCATCGGGACGGGCGACGACGTGGCGCAGCACCGTGGTCAACCGCGCGGCGAGCCGTTCCACGGTGCCGCGATCGAAGAGGTCGGTGGCGTACTCGATCCGTCCGACGACACCGCGGCCGACACCGTCCGGGGCGAGGTCGAAGAACAGGTCGAACTTCGCCGTCCTCGTTGCGACCGGTTCGGGTATCACCCGCAGGTCCGGCATCTCCGGTTCGAGCCGGGCGTTGTTCTGCCAGACGAACATGACCTGGAAGAACGGGTGGTAGGAAAGCGAGCGGTCGGGGTTGAGCAGTTCGACCAGCCGCTCGAATGGCGCGTCCTGGTTGTCGTAGGCGGTGAGGGCTTTGTCACGCACCTGCTGGAGCACCTGTTCGAAGGAGGTGTCACCGGTCAGGCTCGCGCGCAGGACCCAGGTGTTGACGAAGAACCCGACCATGTCGGTCAGCGCCTCGTCGGTACGTCCAGCGATCGGCGAGCCGATGGTGAGGTCGTCCCCGCCGCCCATCCGGTGCAGAAGGACGGCGAGTGCGCTCTGAAGGACCATGGCGACGGTACTGCCGCGGCGGGCGGCCAGGGCCTCGATGCCGGCGAAGAGGTCGGGGTCCAAGGCGAAACGCACTTCGTCGCCCCGATAGCTGGCCAGCGCGGGCCGGGGGCGGTCCATCGGCAACGGCAAAGGCTGGGGAAGGTCGTCCAGTTCCCGTCGCCAGTAGGCCACCTGACGGGCCAGCACACTGTCCTCGGAGGACTCGTCGCCGAGCAGTTCCCGCTGCCACAGGGTGTAGTCCACATACCGGACGGGCAGCGGAGACCAGCCAGGGGCGCGTCCCCGCAACCGGGCCTCGTAGGCGAGGGTCAGATCGCGGGTGAAGGGGGCGGAGGAACCGCCGTCCGCCGCGATGTGGTGGACGAGCAGGACGAGGATGTGCTCCTCGGCCGTGCAGCGCAGGACATGTGCCCGCACGGGTATCTCGCTGCACAGGTCGAAGGCGTGTGCGATGGTCTCGGCGACGGCGGGCGTCTCCTCGTCCGGGCGTACGCTGCTCACCGGCACCTCGATGGTCACGTCGTCCGGCGCGAGTACCCGCTGGGCGGGCGCGTCGGTGTCGTCGACGATGAGTGTGCGCAGGCTGTCGTGCCGGAGCACGACGTCCCGCAGGGCGGCGCCCAAGGCGTCGATGTCCAGTCGGCCGCGCAGCCTGAGCACCGCCGGGATGTTGTAGGTCGGCGAGGGACCGGTGAACTTGTACAGGAACCACAGCCGGCGCTGGGCGAAGGACAGGGGAACCATGTGTCACTCCTCGGTCATCTTGCGCAGGCGGGGTCGGGCGGAGGCGGCCAGGTCCGTCCAGTGGGAGCTCAGTCCGGCGACCGTCGAGGACCCGAAGAACGTCCTGGCCGGCAGATCGACACCGAGCTCGGCCCGGATCCGGCCGATCAGGCGGGTGGCGAGCAGGGAGTGGCCGCCGAAGGTGAAGAAGTCGTCGTCGATCCCAATCCGGTCAAGGCCCAGGACTTCGGCGAACAGGCGGCACAACGCCTCTTCCCGTGGGGTGCGCGGGGGCCGGGCGGCCGATGCGCGGGCGTAGTCGGGCGTGGGCAGGGCGCGGCGGTCCACCTTCCCGTTGGGAGTCATGGGGATCTCGGCGAGGGTGACCACGGCCGAGGGCACCATGTACTCCGGCAGGCGCGCCGCAACGTGCCCGCGCAGGGCGGAGAGCAGCGTCCCGGCCTCGGGCACGGCGGTCCCGTCGTCCGGTCGGATGACCACGTAGCCGACCAGTCGGCGGTCTCCAGGTGTGTCCTCCCTCGCGGTGACCGCGGCCTGTGCAACGTCCCTGTGTGAGAGCAACGCCGCCTCGACCTCGCCGAGTTCTATGCGGTAACCGCGGATCTTCACTTGGAAGTCCGCGCGTCCGAGGTAGTCGAGCGCGCCGTCCGGCCGCCACCGCACCAGGTCTCCGGTGCGGTACATCCTTTCCCCTGGTGTGTGGGGGTCGGCCACGAACCGATCGGCGGTGAGACCGGGGCGCCCCATGTATCCGCGGGCGAGGCCGGCGCCCGCGAGGTACAACTCGCCCACGACGCCGGGCGGCACGGGCCGGAGGTCGTCGTTCAGCACGTAGACCCGGGTGTTCGCGATCGGCCAGCCGATCGGTGGCGCGCCGCCGGCCGGGGTGACCGGTGCGACGGTGGACCAGATCGTCGTTTCGGTGGGGCCGTACAGGTTGGTGACTCCGTCCGCGCTCCGGGTCAGCGCCTGGGCGAGGTCCGTCGGCAGAACCTCTCCGCCAACCAGCGCCCGTACTCCGTGCAATACGTCCGGATCGTGGGACAGCAGCATCCGCCACAGCGACGGTGTGCCTTGGAGAACGGTGATTGCGTGCCGCCGGATCAGCCCGGCCAGTTCGGCGGGCTGGGCGACGGCATCACGCTCGGCGACCACCACCGTGATGCCGGACAGCAGAGGCAGAAGCAGCTCCAGAGCCGCGATGTCGAAGGCGACGGTGGTGACCGCCAGCAGACGGTCCTGTGGCCGCATCGGGACGTGGTGCCGCATGGCGGCAAGGAAGTTGACCAGGGCGGCGTGCGACACTCCGACGCCCTTCGGGATGCCGGTCGAGCCGGAGGTGTAGAGGATGTAGGCGAGTTCCGCTGCGCAACCGCGCCCGGTGTGGAGTGCGGTATCCGGGTAGTGGACGAGATCCCGGGCTACCGCCTCGGCGTCCAGCACCAGCACGGGGGCGGAGTCGCGGAGTACGAACTCGGTGCGCGCCATGGGGTGTTCAGGATCGACCGGTACGTAGGCGCCGCCGGCCTTCAATACAGCCAGTACGGCCACGACCAGATCCGCCGAGCGTGGCATGGCCAGTGCCACCCGCCGCTCGGGCCCGACGCCCTGGCCGACCAGCCAGTGCGCCAGCCGGTTCGCTCGGGCGTCCACCTCGCGGTAGGTCAGTTCCGCATCACCGAAGACGACGGCGACCGCGTCCGGGGCGGCCTCGACCTGCCGCTCGAAGAGCTCCGTGACACGCACGTCCGGCATGGGCTGCGCGGTGTCGTTGTACTGGTGCAGCAGAAGCTCGCGTTCAGCGGCATCGGGCATCTGCGCCGAGGAGACCGGTGTGTTCGGATCTGCGGCGAGGTGCGTCAGTACCCGGGCCAGCCTCGTGGCAATGCCCCGCACTTGTGCTTCGTCGAGGTGGTTGGGCTGGAACTGGAGGCCGACCCGGAGGTGGGGGGACGCGTCCGCGGCAACGATCAGCGGGTAGTGTGTGCCGGTCCGGGGGCGAATGCCGGTGACGGTGATGCCAGCGGCTGTGTTCGCCTCGGTGAGTCCGGCCCGGTCGACGGGATACGACTCGAACAGGACGAGGGTGTCGAAGAGGGTGCCCAGAGCTGTCTGCCGCTGGATCTCGGGAAGACCGCAGTGGTGATGGTCGAGCAGAGCGGCATGCTGTTCATGCAGACCGGTTACAACGTCGGCGAGCGTGTCCCTCGTCGAGTAACGAGCCCGCACGGGCAGGGTGTTGACGAACAGCCCCACTATCGAGTCGACGTCGGTTACCGCAGGCGGCCGACCGGAGACCGTGGCGCCGAACACGACGTCGCGGCGGCCGGTCATCAGCCCCAGCGTGACCGCCCACGCTCCTTGGACCAAGGTGCTCATGGTGACGCCCAGCTCGGCCGCCCGACGGGACAACGTGCGCGTGATATCGGGCGACAGGGGTATCTCGATCTGTTCCAGGGCGCTGCGAGAGGCAGAGGAGTCGGCTTCCGGGACGAGGATCGTTGGCTCTTCCAGCGCGTCGAGTGCATCCGCCCAGGCCCTCAGGGGGGCGACCCGGTCCTGTGCGTACAGCCAGGTCAGGAAGTCGCCGTAGCTACGCGTCCGCGGCAGCACCGTGGCGTCGCCGCTGGATCCATACAGCCGCAGCAGGTCCTTCATCAGCAGTGGCAGTGACCACCCGTCGAACAGCGCGTGGTGCGCGGTGAGGACGAGTTCGGCGCGGTCGGCACCGGTCTTTACGAGGGTCATCCGCAGGAGGGGTGCCACATCCGGGGCGAAGTGGGCCGCGTGATCCTCTTCGAGCACTCGCTCCAACTCCTGCGCTGCCTGCGGTGTGTCGAGAACGCACTCGCGCCAGGGCAGCGTCACCCGGTCGTGGACGAGTTGCACCTGCTGTCCGTTGGAGTCGGTGACGAACGCGACGCGCAGGGCGTCGTGCCGGTCCAGCAGCGCCTGCCCGGCCGCCCGCATGCGCACCGGGTCCACCGCTCCGGCGAGGTGGAAGACCAGTTGCACGTGGTACGCGTCGAACGACGAGTCGGCCAGCATGCTGTGGAGGAGCAGTCCGGACTGCATCGGGGTGGCCGGCCATACGTCTGTGAGGGTGGGGTAGCGCTCCTCCCACCGCTCGATGTCGCTCTGGCCCACCGTCACCAGAGGCAGGTCGGACGGGGTCAGGCCACCGACGCCCGGAGCGGTCACATGCCTGGCCATTCCCTCCAGCGCCGCGCACCACAGCCCGCCCAACTCCCGCACCTCCGACGCCGAAAGCACACCGGAAGGAAAACTCAACACCGCCGACAACCGGGGCTCATCACCCGTGATCACGGCCGACACGTCCAACGCCGACAACACCGCCATGTCCGGGGCGTGAGCGGCCAGCAGTCCACCGGCCTCGGGAGCCGGCGCCCAGTCGTCCCGGGCGGAGTTCTCGCAGTTGCCGAATCCGAGGTCGCCGAGGTAGTTGAAGGTGATCCGGCCCACCGGCAGACCAGCCAGCTCCGCACCCGTCTCCCGGTTCAGATACCGCAGCAGCCCGTACCCGATCCCCTTGTCCGGCACACGAGCCAACTGCTCCTTGACCGACTTCACCAGCTTGCCGACGGCCTCCCCACCCGCCACCACATCCCCGACATCGAACCCGGCTACCTCCAACCGCACCGGATACATGCTGGTGAACCAGCCCACGGACCGCGAAAGATCCGCCCCGGCCACCACCTGCTCCTCACGGCCATGCCCCTCAAGCCGCAGCACGACCGAACCGTCCTCACCTCCTCGCCAGGCCCGAACCGCCACCACCAGCGCAGCCACCAACCCATCAGCCACCCCACACCGATAAGCGGCCGGCAACCCCCGCACCAAGGCACCCGTCACCCCGGCCGGCAACTCCACCCGCACCGACCCCACCGTGGACATCACATCCACCACCGGATCCAGCTCCCGACGACCCAACACCGGATCCGAACCCGCCAACACCTCCCGCCACCACGCCAGCTCCACCACCCGCCCCGGACTCACAGCCTCCTCCACCAGCGCATGCGACCACCGCCGCACCGACGTACCCCCCACCGGCAACACCGGCACACCCCCCGACCGCACCACCTCCCAAGCAACCGCCAGATCCCCCACCAACACCCGCCACGACACCCCATCCACCACCAAGTGATGAACCACCACCAACAAACGGCCGGAGCCCGTGAGCGGCCGGAGCCAGACGAACTGGGCCATCACTCCGGACTCGGGGGCGAGTCGGTCTGCGGCGGCGTCCAGTTCGGCTGCGGCGCGCGTCTGCCAGTCCTCGGTCCCGTCCCAGTCGGCGATCAGGATCCAGTCGGCGGGGTCGGCCGAGCCGGATTCGCCAACGATCAGGCCCGGCGCGGGCCCGGAGACCAGGGTGGAGCGCAGCGCGTCATGCCGGTCGACCACGGCGGCCAGGACGGCCGCCAAGCGGTCCTCGGTGATCCCGTCCGGCAGTTCGAGCACAGTCGACATGGCGTACCGGTCGTGGTGGCCGCGCAGACCCAGCAGGTAGCGCGCCATCGGCGGCAGCGGCATCCAGCCGACGGCTCCGCCGGGCAGTTCGGCGAGTTGCGGACGGCCGCCGTCCTCGGTGTACTCCCGTGCGACCCGGGCCAGTTCGGCCACGGTCCGACACTGGAAGACCTGACGCGGGGTGACGGTCAAGCCGAGGGCCTTGGCCCGGGCGACGACCTGGATGGAGCGGATGCTGTCCCCGCCGACGGCGAAGAAGTCGTCGTCCACACCGACCCGGTCGAGGCCGAGCACCTCGGCGTAGACGCCGCCCAGGACCCGTTCCCGCACCGATTCGGGCGCCCGGTAGGCGGCCGAGGCAAGCTCCGGCTCGGGCAATGCCGCGCGGTCCAGCTTCCCGTTGGCGTTCAGCGGGAGCCTGTCCAGCAGCACGAAGGCCGAGGGCACCATGTAGTCGGGCAGCCGGGCCGCGAGATGACCGCGCAGCTCCGGCACCGACAGGCCCGCGGTGAAGTCGACGTCCTCCAGGCCCGCGTGACCTGTCGGAACGACGTAGCCGACGAGCCGTTTGCCGCCGTCGGCGTCCTCGCGCACGGTCACCACGGCCCGCGCCACCCCCGGGTGCCCGATGAGGACCGACTCGATCTCTCCCGGCTCGATGCGGAAGCCCCGTACCTTCACCTGTGCGTCGGCACGTCCGACGCATTCGAAGTGACCTTGTGGATTCAGCCGCGCGAGATCTCCGGTGCGGTACATCCGCGCCCCCGGTGCACCGTACGGATCCGCCACGAAACGCTCCGCGGTGAGACCGGGCCGTCCCTCATAGCCACGGCCGACGATGCCGCCGACATACAACTCGCCCGCGACGCCCGGCGACACGGGGGCGAGCCCGGAACCCAGCACGTACATCCGCATGTTGGCCAGGGGACTGCCCACGGGTGCGACTCCCGGGTCAGGCAGCTCGCCGATGCCGGTGACCTCGTACGCACTGGCGTAGAACGACTCGCTCTGGCCGTACGCGTTGAAGACCCTGATTCCGGGCAGCGCCGCCCGGATCCGTCGGGCCAGCGCGAACGTGAGCGCCTCGCCGGCCAGTACGACGGCATCCGCTTCGACGCCCTCGGCGAGGTCGTCGACGAGGCCGGTCAGCACCGAGGGCACGGCGCTCAGTACGCCACCCCGCCAGCCGTCGCGCTCTCCGAGCACCAGCGCGTCCCGTACCAGCTCGACGGTGCCGCCCGCGCACAGCGTGGTGAGCAGTTCAAACAGGGAGACGTCGAAGTTGACGGAAGTGCCAGCGAGCATCCGGGTCTGCCTCGTGACGCCGACCGTGCGGATCAGCTCGAGCACCCCGTTGGCGAGCGCCTCATGGGTGATGCCGACTCCCTTGGGCAGACCGGTGGTTCCCGATGTGTACATGAGATACGCGAGATTGTCGGGCAGGGGCCGGACCGTGTTCCGCTCGGGTTCCTGGTCCAGCGCATCCAGCCTCAGTTTCGGAAAGCCTTCTAGCGGGACCTGGGACTCTGTGACGGCGTCGGTCAGCACCAGGTGCGGTTGCGCGTCGGCCAGTACATGGCCCAATCGCAGGCTGGGATGAGCAGGGTCTACCGGTACATAGGCCCCGCCCGACATGAGGACCGCCAGCACTGCGACGACCAGGTCCGCGGTCCTGGGCAGGGCGATCGCCACCAGGGTCTCTGCTCCCACCCCACGGCCGGCCAGCATCCGGGCGAGGCTTTCGGCCCGGATCCGCAGCTGCTCGTAGGTCAACTCCTCGTCCGCGCAGACCAGGGCGGTCGCATCCGGTGTCGCGGCGGCCTGCTGCGCGAAGAGGTCGGTGACGGGCGCCTGGGACAGTGGGACCGCAGTGTCGTTGATTTCGTGCAGGATCCGGTCCCGCTCGGTGTCGTCGAGGATGCTCACCGCCCCGATCCGTGTCTCCGGATCGGCCACGACCGCGCGAAGCACGCGGACGAAGCGGTCTGCGATCAGTTCGGCGCTTGCCCGGTCGAACAGATCAGTGGCGTACTCGATCGCGCCCGAGGCGCCGCCGTCCGGGTCCGGAGCCAGATTGACCAACAGGTCGAACTTGGCGGTGAGGGCCGGAGTGGGCTCGACACTCACCCGCAGACCCGCCAGGGCGAGTTCCACCGGGGTGGTGTTCTGCCAGGCGAACATGACCTGGAACAGGGGGTGGTAGGCGGTGGACCGGTCCGGATTGAGGAGCTCCACCAGCCGCTCGAACGGCGCGTCCTGGTTGTCGTAGGCCGCCAGTGCCTTGAGGCGCACTTGCTCCAGGAACCTGCTGAAGGCGGGGTTGCCGGACATGCCGACCCGCAGAACCCAGGTATTGACGAAGAAGCCGACCAGATCTGCCGCTACCTCGTCGGTCCGTCCCGCTATCGGCGAGCCGATGGTGAGGTCGTCGCCGCAGCCCAGTTGGTACAGCAGTACGGCCAGCGCGCTCTGGAACACCATGGCCGTGGTCGCCCCGCCGGACCGGGCCAGTGCGTCGACCGCCGCCATCAGGTCGGAGTTGATCGTCAGGTCGACGCGATCGCCCCGGTGCGAGGCCGACGGCGGCCTGGGCCGGTCAGTCGGCAGGGTCAGCGGCAGCGGCACGTCGGCGAGTTCGGACCGCCAGTAGCCGACCTGCTCGGCCAGCAGGCTGCCCGGATCGTCCTCGTCACCGAGCAGACCGTCATGCCAGAGTGCGTAGTCGGCGTACTGCACCGGCAGCCGTTCCCACTGCGGGGCCCGGCCCGCGCACCGCGCCGCGTAAGCGAGCGAGAGGTCCCTGGTCAGGGGCGCCGCGGAGGCACCGTCGGCGGCGATGTGGTGGAGCACCAACACCAGGACGTGCTCGTCGGGCCCCAAGCGCAAAAGCCTTACACGGATGGGCAGTTCGGTGTAGAGATCGAACTCGTGGGCGGCGAGTTCGGAGATGGTCCGGGGTACCTCGTTCTCGGTGACGGGCAGTACTGGGACGTCGGGCATGACCTGTGCGGCGGGGAGGATGTTCTGGTACGCGGTGCCCCGCTCGTCCTCGGCGATCAAGGTGCGCAGACTCTCGTGCCGTGCCAAGACGTCCACGACCGCCGAGCCGAGCGCGGCCACGTCCAGCGCCCCGTGCAGCCGTACCGCCAGGGGCAGGTTGTAGGTGGCGGAGGGCCCTTCGAAGCGGTCGATGAACCACATGCGGCGTTGCGCGTACGACAGCGGGACACGTTCGGGACGCGGTGTGCGGGTCAGTGCGGGCCGAACCCGCGTGCCGTCACGCAGGCGCGCCGCGAGCCGCGCGACACTCGGCGCCTCCAGCACGGCACGGATCGGGATCTCCGCACCCAGTTCGGCGCGGATCCGGCCGACCAGCCGAGTGGCCAGCAGGGAATGGCCTCCCAGTGCGAAGAAGTCGTCGTCCACGCCAACCCGTTCGAGCTCCAGTACCTCGGCGAACAGCCGAGCCAGGACGTCTTCGCCTCGGGTTCGGGGCGCCCGGTACGCGGTACCGGTGAACTCCGGCTCGGGAAGGGCCCGCCGGTCCAGTTTTCCGCTCGGGGTAAGCGGGAACCCGTTCAGCAGTACGACGGCCGAGGGCACCATGTACGCGGGCAGCCGGGTCTCGGCGAACGACCGCACCTCCTCTGCGGACGTCTCCTGGCTCGGGATCACATAGGCCACCAATCGGCACGCCGGCCCGGTGCCGCTGGCGACGACAACCGCCTGGCCCACCGCGGGGTGCTCGGCCAGTGTCGTCTCCACCTCGGCCGGCTCGATCCGGTACCCACGCACCTTTACCTGCGCATCGGCTCGTCCGGCGTATTCCAGTAGGCCGTCCGCCGCGCGGCGGCCGAGGTCACCGGTGCGGTACATCCGGGAACCGGGCGGGCCAAACGGGTCGGGCACGAAACGCTGCGCGGTGAGCCCTGCCCGGCCAAGGTAGCCGCGGCCCATGCCGACGCCCGCGACGTACAGTTCACCGCGTACGCCTGGCGGTACCGGCCGAAGTTCCGGCCCGAGCACGTACACCCGCACATGGCGGAGCGGACGGCCGATCGGCACACCGGAGTCGGCGGGAAGGTCGCAGTCCTCCGGCACGGTGAACGTGGTGGCGTAGAACGTCTCGCTCTGCCCATAGGCGTTGACCACACGGGCACCCGGCAGGACCTCCCGGGCCCGTACGGCCAGTCCCGCGGACAGCCCCTCACCGGCGAACACCACCGCGTCTGCGGTGACCCGGCCAGCCAGCCTCTCGACCAACTCGCCGAACGCCGACGGCACCATGCTGAGCACACCGCCGTCCCAGCGTTCCCGCTCCCCCAGTACCAGCGTGTCGCGAACGACCTCCACAGTGCCGCCTGTGCTCAGGGTGGTGAACATCTCGAACACCGAGACGTCGAAAGACACGGACGCGCCGGCCAGCATCCGGCCGCCGGGCGGTGTGCCCAGGCTGTCTACCAGCCCGGCCACTCCGTTGACCACGTTGCGGTGGGTGATGGTCACGCCCTTCGGGGTGCCGCTGGATCCCGAGGTGTACATGAGGTAAGCGGCGTTGTCCGATCGCGCCCGACGTCCCGGATCGCTGCCCGTGCGCGGGGCGACCGAGCCGACGGGCAGGCGGGGAATCTGCGGGCATGGCAGGACCGGCGAGGTTGCTTCGTCGGTGAGGATCATCAGGGGACCCGCATCGGTCAGGATGTGGTTCAGGCGCGTCCCGGGGAAGTCCGGGTCAATGGGTAGATAGGCCGCTCCGGTCTTCAGTACGCCGAGGATCGCCACGACCAGCTCCGCCGACCTCGGGAGGGCCACCGCGACGACGGACTCGGGGCCCGCGCCACGGGCCAGGAGGGCGTGGGCGAGCGCGTTGGCTCGGCTTTCGAGCTCGCGGTAGGTCAGCGAGCGGTGCTCGTCGATGACCGCGATCGCTTCGGGCGTCCGTCGGGCCTGACGCATGGTGAGTTCCGGCACGGTCAGCTCGGAAACCGGCGCGGAGGGACCGTCGGGGGCGCGCACCAATCGGTCGTGCTCTCCGGGCAACAGCATGTCCAGTTCTGCCAGCCGGGTCCCTGGATCGTCGGCGAGCAGGCGCAGCACGTGGGCGAATCGCTCCGCGAGGTCCTCGGCACCGGCTGGTCCGAACAGCCGCTCCTGATACTGGAGGGACACGCGCAGATGCGGGTCGGCGGCGGCGATCACCGTGATCGGGTAATGGGTGACGGTGAAGGGACGGATTCCGGTGATACGGAGGCCCGCGGCCGCGTGGGCGTCGCTGATCCCGACTCGGTCGACCGGGAACGACTCGTAGGCGACCAGGGTGTCGAACAGGACGTCGACCCCCGCCAGCCGATGCAGGTCGGCGAGGCCGTGATGGTGGTGGTCGAGCAGCGCGGCCTGCCGCTGCTGAAGTCCGGTCAACACGTCGGCGACGGTGTCCGACAGGGTGAAGCGCACACGGGTGGGTACCGTGTTCACGAACAGCCCCACCATGGTATCCACTCCGGCGACGGCGGGCGGGCGGCCCGAAACCGTCGTGCCGAAGACGACGTCTTGCTGCCCGGTGAGCTGGGCGAGCAGCAGGCCCCAGGCGCCCTGCAGAAGTGTGTTGACCGTGACGCCGAGTTCGGCCGCACGCCGGGACACCAGAACCGAGTCCTCGGCGGACAGCGGCACGTCGAGTCGGCCAACGCCCGTCGGGCCGGAGTCCGAATTGCTCACTGGGGCGGGAAGCGCGGCGGCGAGCAGGGTGGGTTCCTCGACGCCGTCGAGTTCGTCGGACCAGGCCCTGACCGAGCCACGGTGATCTCGGGCGGCCAGCCATGCCAGGAACTGCCGGAAGTCGCGTGGTGCGGGAAGGTCGGCCGGATCACCGTAGGTGGCATAGAGCCGTAGCAGTTCGGTCATCAGCACCGGCAGTGACCAGCCGTCGAACAGCACATGGTGTGCGGCCAGGACTAGTTCGGCGCTGTCGGCGCCCGTACGTACCAGGGTCATCCGCAGGAGCGGCGGTGTGTCCAGGGCGAAGTGCTCGGCGAGGTCCTCGACCAAGATCCGGTCGAGGGCCCGGATGGACTCGTCGCCGGTCAGGGTACCCAGATCGATCTCTTGCCAAGGCAACTGCACCCCGTCCACCACCATTTGTACCGACTCACCGCCGTCCGTGGCGACGAACCCGGTGCGCAGCGCAGTGTGCCGGTCCAGCAGCGCCTGCCCGGCCGCCCGCAGCCGGTCGGTGTCCACCTGCCCGTCGAGGTGGAAGACGAGCTGTACCTGATAGGCGTCGAAGGAGGAGCCGGCCAGTGCGGCATGGAAGAGCAGCCCTGACTGGAGCGGAGTCAGCGGCCATACGTCTGTGAGGGTGGGGTAGCGCTCCTCCCACCGCTCGATGTCGCTCTGGCCCACCGTCACCAGAGGCAGGTCGGACGGGGTCAGGCCACCGACGCCCGGAGCGGTCACATGCCTGGCC
>NZ_JBLTJC010000008.1:0-80134 GCF_048158785.1 Streptomyces colwelliae
GTGCCACGGTCCGCCGCCCCTGAACAGGTCTGATCGCAACATCCACGCGATACACGCCCGTGTTATCGTCGCCCTACCCATCGCCAGGAATCCTGTTGATCCATCCACGGCGATCGGACCGAGATCCCCCGTCGCGCTCACTCCTCGAATGGAGCGGCATGTCTGTTCTGGCCCGGCCGGCGGTGGCCGCCTTCGCCGCCAAGTCCCTGCAACGTCTCTCCGTGATGGCCGACCGGCGCCCGAGCGGGCGTGGTTCCGCCGCCGCCTCACATCAGCGGCTGCCTGAATTTCCGCGCCGGACACGGGAGTTGACGATCCCGACGAGCATCGCCCCGGCGCGGGCCACGGTGTATCTGCCGGCCGGTGACGGGCCGCCTCCCCCGGTGCACGTCAACTTCCACGGCGGCGGCTATGTCGTACCGCTGACCGAACTGGACGACCCGCTGTGCCGTTTCCTCGCGGCGGAAGCCGGTGTCGTAGTAATCAACGTCGACTACGTCGTCGCGCCGCAGCACCCGTTCCCCGCGCCGCCCCGGCAGGCCTTCGAGGTGGTCCGGTGGATCGCGGAGCACGGCGGTGAGCAGGGCTGGGACGGCGACCGGCTCACCGTGGGCGGGCAGAGTGCCGGAGGCGGCCTCGCGGCGGCGGTGGCCCGGCAGGCTCTGGAGGAGGGCGGCCCCTCGATCGCGCTCCAGGTGCTGCACTATCCGCCGCTGGACCTGGCGACCAGCGCCAAGGACAAGCACTCGGCCATCGCCAAGCCCGTGTTGCGGCCCTGGATGGCGGAGGTCTTCGACACGTCGTACGTCCCGGATCCGAAGGTGCGTGCCGACCGGCTGGTGTCGCCCGCGCATCCGTCGGACACCGCGGACCTGAAGGGCATCGCCCCGGCCCTGGTCATCACGGCCGAGTACGACCTGCTCAAGGCGGAGGGCATCGCCTACGCCGACCGGCTGCGGACGACGGGCGCTCTGGTCGAGCACGTCGACGTCGCCGGAGCCGACCACGGCTACGACGGCAAGGACGACGAACAGGCCCTGAACTCCTACGCCCTGATCGCCCGTCAGGTACGGGAAGCCGTCGGCACCGCCTGAACTCCCCTCCCCGACAACACACTTCGCCGACCATCCCCCTCGGACGGTCGGCGAAGTGCCGCTGGGTCACGCCGACGGCACCGGCTCCGGCAGCGCGAGGCCGAACTTCCCTGCCGCCTCGGTCAGTTCACGCCACACCTTGGGCGCGACGGGGATGCCCTTCGCACCACGGCTCTCGGCGACCGTCGCACTGCGCTCGCCGGGGTAGAAGACGCCCTCGGCGCCGTCCGCCGGCGGCAACTGCTTGAGGGTGGCCAGCGTTCCGTCGACCGCCTCGGTGAAGGCGGCCGGGTCGCCGAAGGCCGCCGGGTCGAGGGCGATGAGGAGGGCGTTCTGGCGGTGCTTGCGGCCCTGGGGGTCGTCCGAGTGGAACGCGGCGAAGATCGGCGCACCGACCAGCACGCTGGTGAGCAGCTCGAACGCGAGGGACATCCCGGAGCCCTTCGCGCCGCCCAACGGCAGTGGCATGACGGCCAGTTCGGGGTCGGTGGTCGGGGTGCCGTCCGCGGTGGCCGCCGCGCCCTCGGGCAGCGGAGTGCCGCCGGCCTTCGCCTGGCGGATCTTGCCGAGCGCGATGGTGGCGGTGGCCATGTCGAGCAGCAGCGGGGCGTGGGACTCCGCCGGTACGGCGATGGCGAGCGGACTGGTCGCCACGGCGGCGCCCTTGACGCCGGTGTAGCCCATGTTGGGCATCCCGGCGACGTAGCCGATGCCGACGAGACCCTGCTCGGCGATCTTCGATACGTAGTAGCCGATGGCACCGGTGTGGACGGTGCGGCGGACCCCGACGGCGGCAACTCCGCTGATTCGGGCCCGGGTCACCGCTTCCTCGGCGGCGGCGCTGAGAGCCACCGGGCCGGGGGCGCGGTCGGCGTCCAGAACTGCGGCGGCCGGGGCAGTCGACTCGATCTTGATGTCGGCGTCGGCGTTGGCCACGCCCTTGGCCAGCAGCTCCAGGTAGGCGGGGACGCGGGCGATGCCGTGCGAGTCGACGCCGCGCAGCGCGGCCCACACGAACACGTCGGCGGTGGTGCGCGCCTGCTCGGCGCTGAGGCCGCCCTTCTCCAGGAGCGCGGCGGAGAAGGTGCGCAGGTCGTCGGCGGCGACAAGGACCTTGCCCGGCTTGGGCGTTGCGGTGTCGGACATGGTGGCGGGTGCCTTCCTGGTTCAGCGGGTGACGAGGACGTCGACGACGGCGGTGGTGCCCTCCGCCACGGCCTTGAGCGCACGCTCCAGCGCGGGGGCGAGGGCCTCGGGCGCGTCGACCGTCTCGGTGTGCATCCCGAACGGCTCGGCGAACGCGGCGAGTCGGGGCAGCCGGTGCAGATCGGTGCCGAGCCACTCACCGGTGTCGGCGGCGGCGCCCTCGGGGTAGAACCTGCGGTGGTTCATGTTCATCGACTTGTAGACGCGGTTGTTGAACACCACGATCAGCAGCGGGAGTTCGTAGGCGTTGGACGCGTCGTACGACGGGATCACCGGGTTGTACGTGAACGCGCCGTCGCCGATGGTGAGCACCACCGGACGTTCCTGGGCGGCGAGTTTGACGCCTAGGGCGACCGCGATGCCCTGCCCGAGGCCGCCCTGGACGTAGAAGTACGAGTCGGGGTCGGCCGTTTGGACGTGGCGCTTGACGACCCGGCTGTGGGTGATGGTCTCGTCGACGACGATGCCGCCCTGGCCGTCCAGCAGCTTGCGCAGAGTCGCGGCGACGAGGACCGGGTCGATGCCTTCGGCCTGCGCCGCCTTCGCCTCGGCCGCCGCGATCGCGGCCTGCTCGTCGGCGTGCCGCCGCTCCTGGGCCGCACGGCGTACGGCGACCGCTTCCGCGTCCAGGTCCTTCGCCCGCTTGGCCAGCTGGCGCAGGGTGTTGGCGACGTTGCCTTCCAAGTACTTGTCGGCGAACAGGACTTGGTAGACGACGTGCGGGCGCTGCGGCACCTCGTCGATGACGACGATCGTAGCCTTGGAGGGGCGGCGCGACGGCGGATAGAAGGGCGCGCGGCAGTTGACGAGGAGGATCAGGTCCGCCTCGTCCATCCATGGTCCGATGTCGCTGCCGGCGTGCAGCGGGTGGGTGCGCGGGAAGTTGCCGCAGACCGCCGAGTCGGGCTCGACGACCGGGATGTTCCACGCCTCGGCGAAGGCGACGAGCGCCTCGAAACCGCCCGCCTCGCGTCCGGCCGTCTCCGTGACGATTACGGGGTTCGTCGCCTCGCGGATCAACTGGGCGACGGGGTCCACCTCTTCGGGCGAGCTGTGCGTGGAGCCCGGCGCGACGATGGGCTTGGCCTCGCGGCCGTCCCACTCCTCCAGGAGGATCTCCAGCGGGACGTTGAGGTACGCCGGTCCCGCCGGGGCCCGCCAGGCCAGTTCCGCCGCCCGCGTCACCATCGTAGGAAGGGTGTGGACGCTGGCGGCCTCGTTGGACCACTTGGTGAAGGGCTGTGCGATCTGGTGCGGGCCGCCGACGATGGACAGGTTGCGGTACCACTGGCCGCCCGGGTCCTGGCCGGGGCCGTCTCCGTACGTGGTCGACTCCGAGGAGCTGACCACCATCGGGACGCCCGCGAGGAGCGCCCCGTGCACGGCCATCGAGCCCTGGAGCAGACCGGGGGCCGCGTGCAGCAGTACGCCCTGCGGCCGGCGCTCGACGAGTCCGTAGCCGGTGGCCATGCCGACGGCGACGGTCTCGTGGGTCAGGTCCAGGTACTGCGGGCAGGGCAGCCCGTCGCGGTGGCGGCGGGCGAGGGACTCCCAGACGGGGGCCCACTCGGAGCCCGACGAGCAGAAGATGTAGTCGGCGCCGACGGCGTTGAAGGCGGTAACGAGAGCGTCGCCGCCGTCGGCGCCAGGGGTGTTGGTGGTGTCGGTCATCTCTCGTGCTTCCTCAGCCCTCGATCGGCCAGTTCAGGACCTCGGAGATTCCGCGGCCCATGATCCATTCAAGCTCCTCGGGCGTGAAGTCCCAGTGCTTGGTGAACTGCTCGATCGTGTCGGTGTACGTGATGCCGTGCCCGAGCAGCCGCGTGATGTCGGTGCCGTAGAAGCAGCGCTGCGGGCCCATCTTGTCGACCATCTCGCGGACGTACTTCTGGATGTTGTTGTTCGGGAACGGCTGCGTGGAGTAGCCCGGGAGCGCCGAGAGCTTCACGTAGATGTTCGGGTGGGCGGCGAGGTCGGCGGTCTCCGAGACCCAGTAGCCGATCGCGTCGTCGACGCAGCGGGCCATGATGCCCATGTGGTCGATGATGATCTTCAGCTCGGGGTGCTTGGCGGCGATCTCGCCCAACTCCCGCTTCCAGATGGGCGCGTGGACCATCGTGGGGACGCGCAGTTCCTCGGCGATCGGCCAGTACCAGTCGTTGGTGCCGTCGATCATCCAGTTGCGGTCCTGCGGCCGGTGGAAGGTGAGGCGCGTGCCCTTCACATGCGGGTTCTGCGCGAAGTCCGCCAGCATCGCCTTGCCCTCTTCGGGCTTGTTCTGCGGGATGCGCGCCATGATCCCGAAGCGGTCCGGGTGCGCCTCGCAGGCCTCCAGGGCGTAGTCGATACGGTCGCCCTCCCAGGACGGCGGCAGGATCAGGGCCCGGTTGACGCCGGCCTCGTCCATCAGCTCCAGGGCCTCTTCGTACGAGAAGGGGTCCTCGCGGTGTCCGTTGAGGCGGATGCGCTCCCGCGCGCCCGGGACCCAGGGGCGGTCCGGGGTCTCTTCCTTCCAGATGTGGATCTGCGTGTCGACAACGAACATGTCCTGAGCTCTTTCTCTCGAAGGTCTTTACGGAAGGAACGCTAGGCGGGCGACAGGGCCTTGCCGAGTCCTGGGAGTGCAAGCAGTAGTTGCGCGAAACACCGCTGTACGCAGGGCATTCTCAGTTTGCGGACGGAGCGTCGAACACCGCGCCGACGATGTGCTCGGCGATCGCCATGGACGCCGTGGCGGCCGGCGAGGGCGCGTTGCGCACGGCGGTGATCCGGCCCACCTGATGGATGCGGAAGTCGTCCACGAGCGTGCCGTCGGGGTCCAGTGCCTGGGCGCGGACACCCGCTCCGCCGCGTACGACGTCGGAGACGCCGACTCCAGGGACGTAGAGCTTCGCGTCCTTCATGAAGGCCGACGCGGACAGGGAGCCGCGGTACTCCTTGATGCCGGTCCGCCAGTGCTGGGCGGCCATCTTCCAGGAGCCGGGGTACGCGGCGAGTCCGGCGAGGTCCTTCAGGGAGAAGCGGCTGAGCTTGTAGCCCTCCCTGGCCAGGGCCAGGACGGCGTTCGGGCCGACCTCGACGCTGCCGTCGACACGCGGGGTGAAGTGCACGCCGAGGAAGGGGTACCGGGGGTCCGGCACCGGATAGATGAGCCCGCGCACCAGGTGCGTGCGGTCCGGCTTGAGGAGCATGTACTCGCCCCGGAACGGGATGATCTTCGGTTCCCTCTTGTCCTGCGCCAACTTCGCCACGGCGTCCGAGTGGAGGCCCGCGCAGAGGATCAACCGGTCGACGCGGACGCGCACTTGGCCCGAGGCGACCTCGATGCCGCCGGGCACATTGGTGATGGACGTGACCGGGAAGCCGAGCTTCACCTCGCCGCCGGAGGCCTCGATGTCCTTGGCGAACTCCCGGGCGATCGCCGGGTAGTCGGTGATCGCGGTGCGCGGGGAATGCAGGGCCGCGATGCCGCCCGCATGCGGCTCCAGCTCCTTGATCTCCGCCTGGGAGATCTTGCGGAGTTCGGGCACGTGGTTGTTCCTGGCCCGCTCGTAGAGGCTCTCCATCCGGCCCAACTCGTCCTGGCGCACGGCCACTACGAGCTTGCCGATCTCGTCGTACGGCAGCCCGCGGTCCTGGCAGTACTCGCGCAGGATCGATACGCCGCGTACGCACAGGTCGGCTTTGAGGCTGCCCGGCGCGTAGTAGATGCCGGCGTGTACGACACCGGAGTTGTGGCCGGTCTGGTGGGCGGCGACCTCGTGCTCCTTCTCCAGGACCACGACCCGGGTGCCTGGGCGGCGCAGGGCGATCTCGCGGGCGGTGGCCAGGCCCACGATGCCGGCGCCGACGATGCCGATCGTCTCGTCAGCCATCGGCATCCTCCTCTCTGTCGTACCGAATCTCTGTCGTACCGACTTGCTCAGACGCCGAAGTGGATGGCAACGGTCTTGACGCGGGTGGAGAAGCGCAGGACCTCGTCGCCCTGCTCCTTGTAGCCGGTGCCGGAGTCGTGGAACCCGCCGAAGGGCAGGTGGACGTCCCAGCCCGGGGTGGTGGCGTTGACCGCGATCTGCCCGCACTCGGCCTCGTCCGCGAAGCGGTACGCGGAGGCGAGGTCGCGGGTGAACACGGCGGCGGCGAGGCCGAATTCGGAGTCGTTGACCGCGTCTACGGCCTGCGCGAAGTCGTCCACGGCGCGCACGGCGAGGACCGGTCCAAAGACCTCCTCGCGCCAGATCGCCGTCTCGGCGGTGACGTCGGCGAGCACGGTCGGCTGGACGAAGCAGCCGTGCGCGTGGTCGCCGTCGGTGTCCGCGTTGCCGCCGGTGAGGACGGTGGCGCCCTGTTCCACGGCCCCCGCGAGGTGGGCGAGGACGCTGTCGCGCTGCTTGGGGCTGGACAGCGGGCACAGAGTGGTCGCCGGGTCGCTGCCCGGGCCGACCTTCAGCGCCTCGACCTCGGCGACCAGGAGCCGGGTGAACTCCTCGTACGCCGGCCGCTCGACGATCACCCGGCTGGTGGCGGTGCAGCGCTGGCCGGCCTGGCCGAAGGACGCGGCTACGACGGTCTTCGCGGCGAACGGCAGGTCCGCGTCCTTGAGGACGACCGAGGCGTTCTTGCCGCCGAGTTCGCCCTGGAAGCGGACGTTGCGGTCGGCGAGACGGCGGCGAATGCGGTTGCCGACCTCGTTGGAGCCGGTGAAGGTGATGCCGACGATTCGCGGGTCGTCGAGGAGCGCCTCCTCGATCTCGGCGGTGCGGCCGGTGACGACATTCAGGACACCGGCCGGCAGGCCCGCGTCGTGCAGGGCGCGGGCGAAGTGCAGGCCCGACAACGGTGTCTCGGTGGCCGGCTTGAACACGGCCGCGTTACCGGTGGCGAGCAGCGGGGCGAGCTTGCGGGCCGGAGTGATCAGCGGGTCGTTCCAGGGGCTGATCACGAGGATCACGCCGATCGGCTCGCGCTGGGTGTGCACGCGGGTGTCGGGGCGGGCGTCGTGCAGGAGGGTGCCGTAGCCCTGGCGGGCCAGGCCCGCGTAGTAGTCGAGGAAGTCGGCGGCCTTGAGGGTCTCGCCGCGGGCCTCGGCGCCGGTCTTGCCGTTCTCGGCGGTGACGTCGGCGGCGATCTCCCCGACCCGTTCGCGGATCAGCCTGGCCGCCTCGGTGAAGACGCGGGCCCGCTCGAAGGGACTGGTGCGCTTCCATACGGCGAAGCCGCGCTCGGCGTGGTCGTAGGCGCGGGTGACGTCCTTGGCGGCGAGGGCGGGGATGCGCGCGAGGGGGGTGCGGACGTCGGCGGGGTTGTGCACCTCGATCCACTCGCCGGTCGCCACCCACTCTCCACCGGAGAGGGTTTCCAGGCTTCGCATGAAGATCACTTCCTTCGTCCGCCGCGGTGCGGGTCCGCGGTCTGCACAGTCAGCGGCCACAGTGGGCCGGATGCGACAACACACCATGTGGGGGCGGTGCCACCAGTCCCGCGGCGGCAGGCATTGCTTGCGCCGCGCGCAGGTCGGCGGAGGGTTGATCCGTGCTGGAATCGGCGGGCCGGACGGCTTCCGACGACATGCCGCCGGAAGCCCAGGAACCACCGAGGAGAGACACGACATGGCCTACGCAGTCATCGCCCGCTACTTCTGCGAGCCCGCCGACGAGGCCACGGTGCGTGCCGCCTTGCTGAAGGTGCGCGAGCACACCCGTGCCGAGCCGGCGAACCTGGCGTACGAGGTGCACGCCGAGGCGGATGTGCCCGGCAGTTTCGTGCTGTACGAGCAGTACGCCGACCGGGCCGGTTTCGACGCGCACAAGGCGGCCGGCCACTTCGACGAGCTGATCGTGCAGACGGTCTGGCCGCTGCTGACCGACCGCAGGGTGACGTTCGCCGAGGTGCTCTGAGGGAGCCCTGCCGGGAAGCGTGAGCACGCGCTTCCCGGCCCGTGCGTCAGAACTCGTTGCCCCAGACGTACCGTGCCACCGTCTCCACCAGTTCGATCTTCCGGCGCTGCTGCTCGGCGCTCAGCAGCGGCCGGCTCGCCACGTCGGCGAAGCCCCGCGACGGCGCTACGGCTCCGTCCTCCAGGTCCTTGAACTCCCCCACGGCGTCGAGCCTGGCCATCACCGTGTCGATGTCCTCCAGCGCGGGCACGGTCGCGTCGACGACCCCCAGGCAGAAGTCCCGGTCCTCCGGCAGCGCCTTGACCAGGGCGAGTTCGGCCGGGGTGCCCTGGTCGAACGGCAGGATCCAGCGGTCGGCGGCGATCGCGCCGTAGAGCTGCTCGGCGCGGGCCCAGTCGATCGCGGCCGGGACGACCGGGCCGGGGGCGACACCGATCCGTACGCCCTCGGGGCGCTCGTCCAGGCGTACCGCCAGGGCGTCGACGGCGAGCGCGTCCTCGAAGGAGAGGGCGCCCGGGGCGGCCGGGTCGGTGGCCAACTGGCCCAGCAGGAGAGGGTTGTTGAGCTGGATCAGGCGTACGCCCTTGGAGACCAGCAGCTCGATCTCGGCGAGGACGATCTCCGCGAGGGCCTCCCCCAACTCCCTTGCGGAGGACGGGCCGTGGCCGGGCTGGAAGGTGGTGGCGGCGAGGTAGGCGGGCGAGGGCAGCGAGGCCTTCGGGGCGATCACCGTCAACTCGGTGAGCCGCGCGACCCAGTCCGCGAGCAGCGGGCCGTTGGCCTTGGGCAGGGACTCCGCGACCCAGCGCACCAGGCCGTCGGCGTCCGTCTCGTCCGTACGCCGGAAACCTGACACTCCGTCAAGGACCGCGCTGCGGAAGTCTTCTCGGGGGAAGTCGCCGTCGGTGACGACCGTGGAGCGCAGCTTGCGCTGGAGGACGACCGCGTCCTTGACCGCCTGGAGTTCCGCCTCCTTCAGCGCCTCGGGGTCGCCTGCCGCGCGGGCCGCGGTCAGTTCGGCGGGGCGGACCAGGCTGCCGTGGTGGTCGATGCGGTAGTTGAACGTGTCCGCCATGGGTCAGGCGTCCTTTCCGGACGAGGACGAGGAGTCCGGAGCCGAGGTCGGGGCAGGCTTGCCCGCGACACCCCAGGCGGCGAACTCCAGTTCGTAGCCGAGGGAGGCGAGCACCTCCTCGGCGATCTGCTGGTCCTCGTCGGCGGTGCCGCCGGCGATGCCGAGGCCGCCGATGATCTCGCCGTCCTTCTTGATGGTGAGGCTGCCTTCGGTGGCCATGATCGGCATGGCGGCGCCGGGGAGTTGGGAGAGCTGGGAGAAGAAGACGGGCTGGCTCTCCTGCCACTTCTTCAGCATCTTGCCGGGACGCTGCATGATGGCCGCGGTGTACGCCTTGGCGCGGGCGATGTCCGGGGTGAGCGGGCGGGCGCCGTCCGGGCGGCGGATGGCGATGGGGAAACCGCCCGCGTCCACGACGGCGACGCTCACCGCCTTCCCGATCGACTGGGCGCGCTTGTGGGCGGCGTCGATGATCTCCTCGGCGGCGTCCAGGGTGAGGCTGCTCATGCTGCTTCCTTCGGTGCGGTGAGGGTGCGGCGCAGGTGGGCGACGGCGGCGTTGTACTTCGCGGGCGTCTCCCAGTACATGGAGTGCGGTGCGTCCGGGACGATCTCCAGGTGCGAGCCGGGCAGCAGTTCGTGGGCGCGGGTCACGGTCTTCACGCTGAGCACCGCGTCCTTCTCGCCGGCGAGGAAGGCGACCTTGACTCCGGAGTTCTGGATGTCGTCCAGGGACGGGCCGTCGGTGTCGAGGTTGCGCAGGTCCTGCATCTTGGCGACGTTGAACGTGCCCATCTGCTGGAAGAGGAAGGTGAGATCGGCCCGTTCCTGCTGGAACCGCTTGGTCAACAGGCGGTCGATGACCGGCAGTTTGACGGCCTCGGCACGGTCGGCGGCGGCGAGTTCCTTCAGCTCGGGATGGCTGATTCCGCCGAGCGAGTGGCCGAGCACGACGGAGCCGACCCGCTCGGGCCGCAGCAGTCCGGCGCGGAGCGCGGCGACGGAACCGATGGACTGGCCGACCAGCATGGCGTCGGTCAGGTCCTCCTGGTCGAGGACGGCGACGACGTCACCGGGGAAGTCCTGGCCGTCGAACTCGGGCATGGACGAGTCGGACTTGCCGAAGCCGCGCAGGTCCACGGTGACGACCGTGAACTCCCCGCGCAGCGCGGCCACTTGCTGCCACCAGGCGGCGTGGTGGCCGCCGCTGCCGTGCACGAACAGGATCGCCGGACCGCTGCCGTGGCGCTCGTAGTAGATGGAGGTGCCGTCGGAGTCGGCGATGGGCATGGGGGTGAACTCCTGTACGCGCGGGGTCAGTTGGGGCGGCGGCCGTGGAAGACGAGCTCGATCATGGTGTGGTCGGGGTCGTGGATGTAGCAGAACTTCGACTGGTTCTCGGGCCGTTCGATCGGCCGGGTGTGCCGGATGCCCAGCTCCTTGAGGTGGGCGAGGAACTCGTCCCAGTCGTCGACCTCGACGGCGAAGTGATAGGGCGCCATGCGCTCCATCTCCTCGACCGGGGTGAAGTGCAGGTCGAAGTTGCCCCGGGTCATCAGCACCACACGGGTGTTGGACTTGGGCATGATGCGCTTCATCCCGAAGACCTTCGTGTACCACTCGGCGGTCCGGTCGGGGTCGGTGGTGGGGAAGTTGACGTGGTGGATGTAGCGGGGTGCGCTGCTCATGACGGATTCCCTTCGCTGTGTACGGGGTTGGACAGGACGCCGATACCGCTGATCTCGATGTCCACGGTGTCCCCTGGTTCGAGTTGGCAGGTGGACTCGGCGCCCATCCACAGCACGTCCCCCGGGTGCATGGTGATGTGCTTGGTGAGCTCGACGATGTGGTCGAACGGGTCGAAGACCATGTCGCCGGTGGCGAACGAGGCGCGGACCTCCCCGTTCACGCGGAGTGTCGTGGTCTGCGCGAGGGCATCGACGTCGGTCTCTATCCAGGGCCCCATCGGCTTGAATGTGTCGCTGTTCTTGCTGCGCCAGAACGAGCGGTCCTGGTGCTGCCAGGTGCGGGCGCTGACGTCGTTGCCGATCGTCCAGCCGAAGACCGACTTGCGGGCCTCGTCGTAGGAGGCGTGCTTCAGGGTGCGGCCTATGACCGCGACGAGTTCCGGCTCGGCCTCGAAGCGGCCCTCGACCTCGGCCGGCTTGACGATGGGTGAACGGTGGCCGGTGAGCGCGTTGTTGGCCCGGTAGCCGACCTCGGGGCGGCTGGGGGTCTCGGCGCGGGCGTGCGCGATGTGCCGCGGGTAGTTCATGCCGACGGCGTAGAAGACGGGCGGTACGACGACGGGCAGCCAGTGGGCGTCGGCGACCGGCACCGTGCCGAGGACCGAGGGGTCTCCGTCGAGGGGGGACTCGGACAGCAGCTCGATGTCCTCCTCCCCCACGCGGCCCCATACGGCCCGGCCGCCCACCGCAACTCGGGTGTACCTCATGGCGGTTCAGCCCGCCAGCAGGTGGGAGACGCGCTTGGTGATCAGGTACGCGTCGAGGGCCTCGGGGCCGCCCTCCCTGCCGTAGCCGCTCTCCTTGACGCCGCCGGACGGGGCTTCCGCGACGGAGCCGCCGCAGTGGTTGATGGAGAGGATGCCGGCCTCCAGCGTGTCCGAGAGCTTCTCGGCGGTGGCGGCGGACTCGGTGAAGCCGTAGGCGGCGAGGCCGTAGGGCAGGGCGTTGGCGAGGGCGAGGGTCTCGTCCAGGTCGGTGAACGGGACGATCGGCGCGAGCGGGCCGAAGGGTTCCTCGTGCATCAGTTTCGCGTCCGCCGGTACGTCGGTGAGGACGGTCGGGGCGTAGAAGTAGCCGTCGCGCTCGATGCGTTGGCCGCCGGTGAGCACCTTGGCGCCGCGTTCCACGGCGTCGGCGACCAGGGTCTCGATCGCGTGCAGTCGGCGTTCGTTGGCGAGTGGGCCCATGGTGGTGTCGGCGTCGAGACCGTCTCCCACGGTGACCTCCTGGGCGGCCTTCACGAACTCGGCGGTGAACTCCTCGACGATGCTCTCGTGGACGAAGAAGCGGCTCGGGGAGGTGCACACCTGGCCGGCGTTGAAGAACTTCGCCTGCGCCGCCTTGCGGGCCGACTTCACCGGGTCGGCGTCGGCGCACACGATGACCGGGGCGTGGCCGCCGAGTTCCATCAGGGTGGGCTTCATGACCTCGCCGGCCTGGGCGGCGAGGAGCTTGCCGACCGGGACCGAGCCGGTGAAGGCGACCAGGCGGATCTGCGGCGAGGGGATCAAGTGGGCCGATACCTCGGCCGGTTCGCCGAAGACGAGGTTGAGGACACCGGCCGGGAGTCCGGCGTCGGCGTAGCAGGCCACGAGCGCGGCGGCGGTGCCCGGTGTCTCCTCGGACGCCTTGATGACGATCGAGCAGCCGGCGGACAGGGCGGAGGAGAGCTTGCGGTTCGGGCCGCCGACGGGGAAGTTCCACGGCACGAACGCGGCGACGGGGCCGACCGGCTCACGGCGGACGGTGAGGACGGTGCCGGGCGCGGACGGGATGATCCGGCCGTAGGCGCGGCGGGCGTCCTCGATGTGCCAGCGCAGGGTGTCGGCGGTGCGCAGGGCCTCGGTGGTGCCCTCCCGGAGGGGCTTGCCCTGTTCCTGGGCCATGATCCGGCCGATGTCGGGGGCGCGTTCGGTGATCAGGTCGGCGGCGGTGTGCAGGATCGCGGAGCGCTTGGCGACGGGGGTCGCGCGCCAGGTGCGGAAGCCCTCGGTGGCCGCGTCGAGGGCGCGGTCGAGGTCGGCGGTGGTGGCGAGCGGTACTTCCCCGATCACCTTCTCGGTGGCCGGGTTCACGATCGGGGCGGTCCGTCCGGTGCCGCCCTGGCACCACTCGCCCGCGATGTACATGCGGACGGCGGGGTAGCCGTGGTCGGAGGTCATGTGTGGCTGCCCTCTCAGGCTGGGGTGGAGAGTCAGTTGGCGGGGGCGTCCTGCTGGTCGCGGTTGGAGCGCAGCGCCCAGATGTGGTGGGGCGGGGTGGTCTCGTGGACGCGGGTCTCGTAGGTGTCGTCGACGCGGTCCATGTCCGCCGCGTACTCGACGCGGCCGCCGCACGGGGCGTGCAGGAAGCGGAAGACGTTCGAGCCGACGGTGTGGCGGCCGAGCTTGCGGGCCTCCCGCCAGCCGCGCTCGATCATGTGGTTGCCGCCTTCGATGACGTCGTCGAAGCCGGGGACCTCGTAGGCGATGTGGTTGACGCCGGCGCGGTCGGGGCGGTGGCACAGCAGCATGGTGTGCTGGTCGTCGTCGCCCGGTGCCTGCATGAACACGCCCATGGGTTCGACGATGTCGGTGGGCCGGAAGCCGAGCCGATCGGTGTAGAACGCGACGGCTTCCTCGCGCCCCTCCTTGAGGATGTTCAGCGCGACATGGCACATGCGCAGCGGGAAGGCCCGGGTGAGCGGCTCCAGTCCGGTGTTCCAGCGGTCGACGTTGCCGAGCGCGTTGGCCGGGCGCGGGGTGACGTCCGCGTGCTTCGGGCGGGCCAGGGTGAGTCCGACGCCGAAGCCGCTCTCGTCCACGGTGTGGTGGACGCCGTCGGCGCTCTCGTGGACCTCGCGGTCCCGTCCCGCGGCGGCGACCAGCCGGGCCAGTTCCTCCGGGGTGTCGACGCCCCAGACCACCTCGCGGATGGTCGGCCCGGCCTCCACCGGCGGCGGCAGCAGGGGGCCGGGCACGGTGTCCAGGTGGAGGGTCTGCCCGGTGAGCGTCTCGAAGACCGCGTGCTCCTCGGTCCGCTCCAGCAGGAACAGTCCGAAGTCGCCGAAGAAACGGACACATTCGTCTACGTCGTCGATCCCGTAGGTGACGGATTCGATTCTCTGGATTCCCATGGATGCCTCGTTTCGCGGGTCGCCCGGCGAGCCTAGATTTCGGGGCGTGAAGGCCTCAATGGTCCGGGCTCGTCTGAATTCGCAATCGTTTCTTGCGGCTACGACTCGATGGCCGGAATGGGGTTCTGTGAGAACCATTCGGCGAGGAAGTCCAGGAACACGCTGACCTTGCGCGGGGTGGCCTGGCCGGGGCCATAGATCGCGAACAGGGGGCGGTCGGGGACCGCGAGCTCGGGGAGCAGGACCTGGAGGGCGCCGGACATCAGGTCGTCGTAGGCCGGGCGCTGGGGCAGCAGGGCGATGCCCCGGCCGTGGACGGCGGCCTTCTGGAGGGCGATGTACGAGTTGGACGAGAAGGCGATGTTGCGGATCTTGTGCAGGGTGGAGGCGTGGCCGTGGCCGATGCGCCAGACCGGGTCGTTCACGTGGACGAGGCAGTCGTGGTGGGCCAGGCCGTTGGGCTCGGTGAGCGGGCCGCCGCGCTCCAGGTACTTCTCGGAGGCGCACAGCACGAAGGGCAGCGAGGCGATCTTCTTCAGGCGGACGCTGGAGTCCCGCAGGTCGCGGGTGTGGAAGGCGACGTCGAAGCCGCTGTCCAGGAAGTCGTACGTACGGTCCGACATGCCGCCGAGCTCGAAGCGGACGTGGATCTTGGGGTGGGCGGCGGAGAAGGCGGCGATCGCGTCTCCGAGGTCCAGGCTTCCTATCCACTTGGGGCAGATGATGCTCAGGGTGCCCTCGGCGCGGTCGTGGAGGTGCGAGATGACGGCGTCCTCGGCCTCGATCTCGTCGAGGATGCGGGCCGCGAACTCGGCGTACTTCAGCCCCGGCTCGGTGAGGCTGACCGAGCGGGCGGTGCGGTTGACCAGGCGGACGCCCACCTGCCGCTCCAGCTCGGCGACGTGCCGCGACACCAGTGATCCCGACGAGCCCAGCTTCTTCGCCGCGCCGCTGAAGCTCCCGGCCTGCGCGACGGTGACGAAACTGTGCATGAGGAGCAGTCGATCCATGATTCCTCCGGAGGCCCACGTGTGCCAGGGGTGGGCCCCGGCGGCGGTGCCGGTCGTACTGATGGGTCCGACCCCGCCGGGATGGCCTTGTAGCGGCTCCACTTGGACATTCCGGCGATGTGGCGGACAGGCGGCTCGGTCAACAATGAGACAGGTGTCGCACCCGGCACCGGACTCCGTCTACTTCGGGCAGTACTGGGGGGCCTTGCTCAGGTTGTCCTTGGTCACCAACAAAAGAGGAATGTTGGCAATTTTGTCAACCTTTTTCTCGGCCAGCAGACCGACCGCGTTCTTGACCGCGGTCTGTCCGATCGCCATGGCCGAGTTGGCGACGGTCGCGGAGAGGCGGCCGTCCTCGACGGCGGCCAGGCCCTCGTCCGTGCCGTTGGCGGTCACGATCTTCACGTCCTTCTTGCCGGCCGCGTCGAACGCCTTGCGGGCGGCCAGGGCCATGTCCTCCGAGGCGACGAACGCGTACTGAAGGTCGGGGTGGGCCTGGATCATGTTCTCGGCCACGTCCTGTGCCTTCACCGGGTTGAACATGCCCGGCTGGTTCGCGACCACCTTCGCGGTGCTCGGCAGCGCCTTGGTGAAGCCCCCCACCATCAGGTCGGAGGCCGCGCCGGGCGCGCCCGCGATGACGCCGACCTCGACGCTCTTGCCGGCCGCGTCCTGCGCGATCCAGCCCGCGTCCAGGGCACCGAGCTTCCCCAGGTCGACGACGGCCGCGCCGAGGATGTCGTCCACGTCGCTGGTGGCCACGGAGGTCAGATAGATCGGTATGTTCGCGGCCTTCGCCTTGGCGATGTCGCCCTTCAGCGCGTCCACGTTGACCGTCTGCACGATCAGCGCGCTCACGTTGCGCGAGGTCATGTCCTCGATGTTGGACAGCTCGGTGGTGGAATTCTGGTGCGAGTTGGCGGTGAAGACCTTGGCGTTCTCCGTCTTCGCCTCCTGCTCGACCGCTTTCTGGAGACAGCTGTGGAACTCGGTGTCACCGCCGTTGACGAACCCGAGGGTGACATCGCCGGAACTCCCACTGTCGTCACTGGTACCGCAACCGCTCAGTACGAGAGTGGTGCCGGCGAACGCGGCGAACATGGCTCTGCGGGAACGGACCGAAATTCTCATGGTGAACCGCCTTTAGGGATGAAGTCTGTGCGGATGCTGTCTTCGGGCGCGCTGAGTAGGGCCGGTCAATGGCCCGCGGAACGGGAACGTGCCTTGTGCATCTCGTTGGCGATGGCCGCGATGAGCAGTACGCCGCCGACCGAGACCGACTGGTAGTTGCTGGAGACCTGGAGCAGGTTCAGCGCGTTGGCGACGACGCCCAGGAGGACCACACCGAGCGCGGTGCCGACGACCGTGCCGTAGCCGCCGGCCAGGGCGGTGCCGCCGATGACGACGGCGGCGACGGCCTGGAGCTGGAGCGAGAGTCCGCCGGTGCCGGGGCTGCTGCCGCTGAGCCGGGACAGCAGCATCAGGCCCGCCAGGCCGGACAGGGCGCCGGTGAGGGCGTAGAGCGAGAGCTTGCGGGCGGTGACGTTGATGCCGCTGAGCCGGGCCACGTGCTCGTTGCCGCCGATGGCGAAGGCGTCGCGGCCGAACACGGTGAACCGCATGACCAGGGCGGTCGCCACCAGCACGAGGATCGCCACGACCAGCAGGTAGGGCACCCCGAGGATCTTGTTGTTGCCGAGGGCGAACATCTTGGTGCCGATGGAGACGCTGACGCTGTCGAGCACGAGCAGGGCGACGCCGTCGAGCAGGGTGGCCGTCGCCAGGGTCGCGACGAACGGCGCGACGTTGGTGAACGTCACGACCACGCCGTTGACCAGCCCGATCAGCGTCGCCAGCACGAGTGCGGCGACGACGGTGAACGCGGTGGAGTGGCCGTGGGCCAGCAGCTGTGCCCCGACCGCGGTCGTCACGGCGACGTTGCTGCCCATCGAGAAGTCCATGCCGCCCGCGGTCATCAGCAGTGTGAGCCCGGCCGCGATCACGGCGACGACACTGACCTGGCGCAGGATGTTGATGACGTTCGTGTCGGTGGCGAACGAGTCGGTCCGCAGCGAGGTGGCCACGATCACGACGATCAGGACGGCGATCAGGCCGGTGTGCGGGGCACCGCGCAGCGCGGCCGGCGAGAAGCGGGGGCGCGCCTTCTCGTGCGGGTCCGAGACGCCGGGGGCGTCGGGAAGTGTCTTGACGCTCACTGCGGTTGACCTCCGAGGGCGGTGGCGACGAGTTCGTCGTGGGTGATGGCGTCGATGTCGTGCTCGGCGACGGTCCGGCCGGCGCTGACGACGACGACCCGGTCGGCGAGGCGCATGACCTCCTCGGCGGACGAGGAGGCGAGCAGTACGGCGACGCCGCGCGAGGCGAGGTCGTCGACGAGGGCGTGGATGTCGGCCATGGCGGCGATGTCGACCCCGTTGGTGGGGTCCTCCAGGAAGCAGGCGACCGGATCGGTCTGGAGCCACTTGGCGAGCAGCACCTTCTGCTGGTTGCCCCCGGACAGCGCGCCCACCGGCGGGTTCCCGGCGAGGGCGACCACGCCGTAGCTGCGGCGCAACGGGGCGGCCCGGCGGGCGAGTTGGGTCCGTCGGTGCGTACGGCGGCGGGCGAAGCGGTCGCCGGCGAGCATCAGGTTCTCGTCCAGGGACAACTCCGGTACCAGGCCGAGGGATCGGCGGTCGCCGGTGACGCAGCGCAGACCGCTGGCGAGCGAGGCGTGGACCCGGCCGAAGGCCACCGGGGCGCCGTCCACGGCGAGTTGACCGGTGTCGGGGCGACGGCGCCCGGAGAGCAGGTCGAAGAGGCGCGACTGCGCGTCCCCGGCCGGTCCGAGCACGGCGACGATCTCGCCCTTGCGCACCTCGACGGTGAAGTCCTGGACGGCTCGCCCGTCGGTGAGACCGCGCACCGTGAGGCCGATCTCGTCCTTGGGGGCGGGCCGTTGGGATCGCTGCGACACGACGTCCCGGCCGACCATGCTGCGGACGAGTCCGGCGGCGTCGAACTCGGCCGCCGGCGCGGTACGCACGACGGCCCCGTCGCGCAGGACGGTCACCCGGTCGGCTACGGCCAGCACCTCGTCGATGTAGTGCGAGATGTAGACGACGGCCACGCCCTCGTCGCGCAGGGTGCGGACCAACTCCCTTATCTGGTGCGCCGCTTCGGCGCTCAGACAGGCGGTCGGTTCGTCGAGGACGAGGATGCGGCCGCCGCGGCGGACCTCGCGGGCCACTTCGACCATGGTCTGTTCGGCGACGGTGAGCGAACCCGCGGTCCGTGTCACGTCGATGTCGATACCGAGAGCCTCAAGTGCCTTCCCGGCCTCGGACTTGACCGCGTTCCAGCGCACGGTGCCGCCGCGGGTCGGCAGGTCGCCCAGCATCACGTTCTCGGCGACGGTGAGCCCCATCGCCAGCTCCCGGCGCTGGGGCACCGACGCGATGCCGAGCCGGCGTGCCTTGCGCACCGTCAGTCCGTGCTGTGCCTGCCCGTTGACCTCGACGGTGCCCGCGTCGGCCTGGTGGACGCCCGAAAGGACCTGCACCAGCGTCGACTTGCCGGCCCCGTTCATGCCCATCAGCGCGTGGACCTCGCCCGGGTACAGGTCGAGGTCCACGCCCTTCAGCGCGGCCGCGCCACCGAAGCTCTTGGTGACCCCCCGGACGCGCAGTACCGCGTCTCCCCCCGGGGTTGTCACGGGCGTGGCTCGGTGCCGTCGGAACCGTCCGGGGCGACACGGCCGTAGCCGCGGATGTCCGGGAACGGGGGTTCCTTGTCGGCCTGGAGGTCCACCTGGAAGGTGTTCAGGCACATGCCGAGCATGGTGAAGTTGCCGAGCGCGCCGATGGTGTCGACCAGGCCCTTGGAGCCGAAGTGCTCCAGTGCGGCGGCGAAGGTCTCGTCGGTGACGAAGTGCTCGTCGAGGATCTCGCGACAGAAGCGGTAGAAGGCCTGGTCCGCCTCGTTGTCGAAGACGGCCTCGCGCTTCTCGGCGATCGCCTTGACGGCGGCCTCGGGGATGCCGGCCTCGATGGCCTGGTGCACATGGGCGTTCCAGGAGTACTGCGCGTCCCAGTTGCGGGCCGCCATCAGCAGGGTGAGTTCGCTCAGGTGCTTGGGGAGGCTGGAGTCGAAGCGGGCGAAGGCGCCGAGGGACTCGGCCCGTTCGCACATCTCCGGGCTGTGCAGCCAGACCCGGAAGGGTCCGCGGACCGCGCCGCGCCGGCCGGCGATGCGGGCGGCCAGCTCCTGCTGGCGCGGGTCCATTTCCTCTTCGGTGAGAACGGGGAGCCTCATGGGGCCTGTACCTGCCTTTTCTTTCCGGCGCGTTACGTGCACGGTTCGTGAATCCGTGCGATGCGTGCCGACGCTACAGCCGGGTCCGGGAACCTCACCCCCCTGGAAACGCAAGGTAAAGCTGCACGCCAGAGGGCACCCATTCACGCGCGAGGCGCCTAACGTCGTGCGACGCAGAAGCGTGTAAGCGGAAAGGAACTCCGGATGACCACGATCATCAAGGTCGCGTCCGTGCCCGTGCTCGACCGGGGCGGTGCCGTCGTCACGACACCTCTCGTCACGACGCCGTCGGCGGGCGGGGAGAACCTGATCACCAGCGGGATGAGCGTGTATCCGGTGGGCTCCGGGGCGCCGTTGCACTCGCACAACTGCGACGAGCACGTGACGATCCTGGAGGGCCGGGCGGAAGTGGTGGTCGACGGCGAGGTGACGAAGCTGGAGCAGTACGACACCACGTACGTCCCCTCGCCGATCCCCCACCTGTTCCGGAACATCGGCGACACCCCGCTGCGCATCCTGTGGGTGTACTCGTCGGGGTACGTCACCCGGACGTTCACCGAGACGGGGAAGACGGTGGAACACCTGTCGGCGGAGGACCAGATGGGCAAGGACTGACCCACGGCACACCAGCGCCCGCGTCCCTCGACGCGGGCGCTCTCGTGTGTCACGACAGACCGACGCCGGCCCCGCGTCTCCTGCGGTGGCCGGCGTCCGGTCCTTGTCCCCGCGCACCTGGGACGGGTGTCCTGTGTCAGTGGCTGGCCACCAACTCCTGCTTCGCGCCGGTCCGTTCGGACTGCTTCGAGCTGCGCAGCGCAGCGATGCCGATGAACACCATCGACGACAGACCGGCGATGGCGAAGGACGTGAAGCCCCAGTCGCCGTTGCCCGAGGCGAGCAGCTGGCCGCCGAGCCACGGGCCGAAGACGGCGCCGAAACGGCCCATGCCGGAGGTCCAGCCGACCGCGGTGGCGCGGTTGTCCGGGGTGGAGCGGATGGAGACGGTCGCGTAGATCATCGTCTGGGCGCTGTTGAGGAAGACGCCGGTGAGGAAGACGACCAGCATCGTCACCGCCTGGTTCATGTGGACACCGAGCAGGAAGACGCCGATGGCGGTGAGCGCGAACCAGATCGCCGAGATGCGCGGGGCGCCGAAGCGGTCGGCGGCGCGGCCGGCGGCGAGCATGCCCACGATGCCGCCGAGGTTGAACACCACGACGAAGGTGAGGGCGTTGGCCAGCTCGTAACCCTCGGCGCGCATCAGGGTGGGCAGCCAGGTGGCGACGCCGTAGACGAGGAGCAGTCCGCCGAAGGAGGCCAGCCAGTACAGCAGGGTCTGGAGCCATTCGCCGCCGCGGAAGAGGGCGAGGAGGGCGTCCCAGCGGTCGGCCGCCGTCTTCTTGCCTGCCGCGGCGGGCAGTTGGACCTCGAAGCGCTCGGCGAGGGCGTGGGCCTCGTCGGTGCGGCCCTTGGCGACGAGGAAGCTCAGCGACTCGGGCAGGAACTTCAGCAGCACCGGGACGAAGAGCAGCGGGAGGACGCAGACCCAGAAGGCGGCGCGCCAGCCGACCGGTTCCACCAGCCACTTGGCCACGTAGGCGGAGAGGATGCCGCCCGCGTGGTGGGCGGTCATCAGCATGCCGATGGTGAGGGCGGTACGGCCGCGCGGGGCGTAGTCGGAGACCATGCTGATCGCGGTGGGCAGCAGACCGCCGAGGCCGACGCCGGCGAGGGTGCGGCCGAGGCCGAAGACCTCGACGCTGCCCGAGACCGCGCAGATGCCGGAGGCGAGCGAGAAGAGCGTCACGCAGCCGATCATCAGCTGCTTGCGGCCGATCCGGTCCGCGACCGTGCCCGCGGTGAGGGCGCCCACCAGCATGCCGAAGGTGGCGTAACTGCCGAGGTCGCCGGCTTGGTCCGCGGTGAGACCGAAGGTCTTCGTCTCCAGCAGGTGGGGCAGCACCGAGCCGTAGATGAACATGTCGAGGCCGTCGAAGAGGACGGCGACCCAGCACAGACCGATGACCAGGAGGGCCAGCCGGCTGCCGCGGGCGGACAGAGCGGGGGACGGGGAGGGGGAGGAAGACATCGTTGGTTACCTCTCGTACTTGGTGCGCCAGACGCTAAGGAGTCACCCTCAGATAGTCAACGTTTTTGTCAACAATCTCATCGACAATCGCGTGAGGGTGACTCCTGTGGGCCCTGCGCGCCGCTCAGCCGACCGGTGGAGTCCCGTGCGTGTGGAAGGACTCGATGGTCTTCAGGCCCCAGGCCTGCCCCTTCTTCCGCTCCTCCTCGGTCCACGTGATCAGCGGCCAGTCGGGCGCCAGGACGAGCCGGGTGAGCGGGTTGCACAACTCGATGCGGTTGCCGCCGGGCTCGTAGACGTACAGGAAGAACGTCTGCTGGATGGCGTGCTTGTGCGGGCCCGTCTCGATGAACACACCGGTGTCGATGGCGAGATCGGCCGCGCGCAGGATGTCCTCACGGGTGTCGGTCGCGAAGGCGATGTGGTGCAGCCGCCCGGTCGAACCGGTCCAGTCCTCGGTGTAGACGACGTCGTACGACTTGTTCGTGTACGTCAGCCAACGCGCCGCGATCCAGCCGCTGTTGAGCTGGATCTGCTCCGTCGGCCTTGCGCCCAGCACCTGTTGCTGGAACTCGGCACTCAACAGCACGTCCGCGGCGAGGAAGTTGATGTGGTCCAGCCGCCGTACGCCGACGCCCCGGTTGGGCTTGGCCTGCGGCTGGTTCTTCAGGGCGGGCTTCAGCTCGTCGGGGGCCTGGTAGTACTCGCTCTCCCAGTACAGGGCGTGGTCGTGGCCGTCCGGGTCGGTGGTGACGTAGAGCTTGCCGAGCCCGGGTTCGTCCTCGACCCACCTGCCGGTGCCGCCCGCCTCCTCGATCGCCTTGATACGGCGCTGGAGAGCCTCCTCGCTGGAGGTGCGCAGGGCGAGCCGGCCGAGGCCGGGCTGTGCGCGGGCGGTGAGGACCAGGCTGTGGTGCTCGTAGTCGTCGTAGGTCCTCAGGTAGACGGTGTCGCCGTCCTGGCCGTTGACGGTCAGCCCGAGGTAGTCGGTGAAGAAGGCGACACTGGCGTCCAGGTCCGGGGTGAAGAGCTGGGCGTGGCCGATATGGGCGATGTCACCGAGCGGCGGAGCCATCGTTGCCTCCAAGGGGGCGTGCGGGTGCGGGAGTTGAGGCGGCGGGCCGGGGGAAGACCGTGCCGTCGAAGATCTTTCGTGCGGTGCGTACGACCGCGGTTCTGCGGACCACGGGAGCGGAGCCCTCGGATCCGGCGTCCACGCTAGTTTCGATGTCTAGGAATCCGCTGGGATGCTCGATGCGAATTCGGTCACTTTGTACGGCTACGTCGGCGATGCCCTCCCCCACCCCGCCGGGGACGAGGAGTCCCGCCGCCACGCTCGCGGCGCCGAGGACGCCAATCGAGGTGTGGCAGCGCACCGGGATGAAGGTGCGAGTCATCACCGCGCCACCCTCCGTGGGCGGTGCCAGCAGGCTGAGCTTGGGGATCGTGGTGTGCTCGACGTCACCGAGGCCCATCAGCTTTCCGGCGGCCAGGCGGATCTCCCGGAGGCGGGCGGCGAGAGTGGCGTTCTCTTCCAGGACCGTGGGCGTCTCGTAGCCCGTGACGTCCAGTGCGGTGGCCGGGATCAGGACGACCGGCATGCCGTTGTCGACGCACGTCACCTCGGTGCCGGCGATCACGTCACGGACCCGGCCCGTCGGCAGCAACGGGTTCGCTCCCTGCGGGAATTCGATCACCACCGGTGCCGCCGTGCCGGGCACGCCGGATATCTCCGCGGTGCCGGTGTAGTCGACGCGCCTGCCCGGGGTGGGGAAGCTCGCGATCGCCAGTTCTCCGGTGTTGAGCATGCGGATGCGGACGGACGTCTCACCGTCACCGGGGGCCACGAGCCCCCGCTCCACGGCGAACGGGCCTGTTCCGGCGAGGAGGTTGCCGCAGTTCTGCCGGTCGCTGACCTCGGGGCTGTCCACGGCGACCTGGAGGAACAGGTAGTCGATGTCGGCCTCGGGGTCGGCCGAGGCGGAGACCACGGCCACCTTGCTGGTCAGCGGGTGGGCGCCGCCCAGGCCGTCGATCTGGCGCGGGTCGGGGCTGCCCATGACACGCAGCAGCAGGTCGTCGCGCTCGGCCGGGTCGGCGGGGAGGTCCTCGGCCAGGAAGTAGGCGCCCTTGGAGGTGCCGCCCCGCATCAGCATGCAGCGCACCTCCGAGGGCCCGGTCACGACCCGGCTCCGGTGTACTCCTCGTACGACCGGTACTCGACGCCGAGTCGCTCGAGGGTGTCGCGCAACCCGTAGCGGTCCAGGCCGAGTTGGCCCTCCAGGAAGGCGGCGCGGGTGGCGGCCTCCTTGGCCTCGCGGGCCTCCGACCTCTCGGCGGTCTCGCGGGCCTTCTCGCGCGGGACGACCACCACGCCGTCGTCGTCGGCGACGATCACGTCACCGGCGCGGACGACCTGGCCGTCGATGGCGATGGGCACGTTGACCGAGCCGCCGGTGGCCTTGACGGTGCCCTGCGAGGAGACGGCGCGGGACCAGGCGGCGAAGCCCATGTCCCGCAGTTCCTGGGTGTCGCGGATACCGGTGTTGAGGACGACTCCGCGCACCCCGCGCTTCTGGAGCGCGGTGGCGAAGAGCTCGCCGAACAGGCCGTCCGTGCACGGGGAAGTGGTGGTGACGACCAGGATGTCGCCCTCGCCGCACTGCTCCACGGCCGCGTGGATCATGAGGTTGTCGCCGGGCCAGCTGAGCACGGTGACCGCGGTGCCCGCGACCCGGACTCCCTGCTGGACAGGGCGGATTGACGGACCCAGAAGACCGGTGCGGCCCATGGCCTCGCTGACGGTGGCCACACCGAAGGCGGCCAGCGCCTCGACGTCCTTCGCGTCCGCCTTCGGGGGGTTGGTGACGATCACGCCGCCCATGGTTATGCCAGCTCCTTCGCGATCTGCGGGTACGGGCGCATGTACGCCTCGGCCATGGTCCTGTGGGCCAGGCCCAGGTTCGGGCCGGCGTTGCGCTTGAGCTGGACGCCTCGGCGTACGGCCAGGTCGGTGTAGTAGTCCCACAGGTGCTGCTGGGCGCCGAGGCACTCCATCGCCTTGCGCTTGGCGTCCCAGACCTCGGTGATGTCGAGGAGCACCTCGGGCTTGAAGCCGCTCATCTCGGGCTGGTGCGGCTCGAAGTAGAAGACGGGCGGGGCGCCGATGATCTCGCCCTCGCCGGGGTAGCCGATGGCCTGCGCCAGGACGCGGGCCTCCAGCGCCATCCGGTTGGCCGCCGGATGGTCGCCGTTGTACGGGTCCTCGGTGGGGTGGGTGAGCACGACGTCGGGCTGGGTGGCGCGGTAGACCTCGACGAGCCTGTCGGTCAGCTCGGCGGTGGCGACCAGGGGATAGTCGCCCGCGTCGAAGAAGCGCACCTCGGCGCCGAGGGTGGCCGCGGCACGCTCGGCCTCGTCCCGGCGGATCGCCTTGATCTCGTCCAGCTTCCTGCCCTCGCGCCAGGCCTTGGCGGACTCGCCGCGCTCGCCGAAGGTCAGACAGGCGATGGTGACCTTCTCGCCGCGGGCGGCGGCCAGGGCGATGGCTCCGCCGGCCCGCCAGACGAAGTCCCCGGCGTGCGCCGTGACGACGAGTGTCGATCGTGGGGTGGCGGGCGCGTTGCCGTGCGTCATGACTCGAATCTCCTTGGTGGACAGATGTACGCCCGCCCCAGGTGTGCCGATCCGCCGCGCGTCAGTCGCGCAACGCCTCGATCACACTGGTGAGATGGGCGCGGGCGGCCGCCTCGGCCGCCTGTGGGTCCCTGGCCGTGATCGCCTCGATCATCGCCAGGTGCTGACTCAGGGACTGCTGCGGACGCCCCGGCCGCAGCGCCAACTGGAAGCGGTGACGCACCAGTTGGGCGTTGAGCCGCTCCAACAGGGTCACAGCCGTCTGCTGGCCGGAGAACTCCCGTACCTTGTCGTGCAGTTGGTGGTTGAGCTCGGAGTAGGTGACCGGCTCGCCGTCGGCCACGGCCTTGGTCATGGCCCGGCCCAGGTCCGCCAGTTCGGTCAGCTGCTCGTCGCTGGCCGCGACGGCCGCCTTGGCCGCGCACAGTCCCTCCAGGACCCTGCGGCACTCGGTGATGGCGACCGCTTCCTCCACGGTCACCACCCGCACCCGGGAACCCCGGTTGCGGATCCGCTCGACCAGTCCCTCGGCCGCCAGATCGATCAGCGCCGCCCGGATGCTGGCCCGCGTCACATCGAACTGCTCGGCGAGTTCGTTCTCCACCAACCGCTGTGCCGGTGCCATGTCGCCCTGCAGGATCGCCTGCCGCAGCTGCGTAAGCGCATGCTGCTTGGCCTGCTCCCCGGTGCTCGGACGGGCTTCTTTCGGCATCGTTGCCCTCCCTGAGTGAGTGCCTGTCGAACCTAAATCTAGCCAAACAAGATTGTCAACAATTTTGTCCGCCGTATTGCAGGCACGCTGCTGCCCATATGTATCGCAGACACGCCACTGCCCGCCCATGGACCGGCCATGGACGGGCAGTGGACAGCGGATTTTTACAGCCTTCTCAGGCTTTCTACGGCTTGTGACGGCTACAGCTCATCGACCTGCCGTCCTCCGTCCCGCACCACTCCTGGTAGCCGGAGGTGAAGGAGCCCGCCCACTTGTAGTGGTCGTCGGGCAGCTTGTCGGGGGTGTAGGCGCGGTAGTTGGCCGCGTCCTTCTTGTCGCCCGAGCCGTCGTAGGCGACCAGTTGCGGGTACGGGTAGACGGGCCGCGTGTACTCGACGGTGGGCGCGCTGCTGCCGGCACTCGCGGAAGCCTGGGTGTCATTCGTAGCTTTGGTGTCATTCGTGGCTTTGGTGTCGCCGCCGAGCTGCCCGCCGGCCGGTCCCCCGGGCTGGCTGCCGCCGCTGGTCCTGGACGCGATGACGGCGCCGGGGGTCGTGCCGGTCTCCCGCCAGGAGATCAGCTTGCTCAGCAGGTCGAAGCTGCCGGGTCCGTCACCGCCGCCGCAGTGGTTGACGCCGGGGAACAGGTACAGGCGGTAGAAGTCGTCGACCGTGTCCTGCCCCATGGTGTCGATCACGGCCTGGCGGTAGGCCCGGGTGCCGGTGGGCGGGATGTTGGGGTCGGTCAGCCCGTGCCACTGGATCAGCTTGCCGCCTGCCTGGTGGAACTTGGTGAGGTCGGGATCGGTGGCGTCGTAGATCCCGGACACCTCCCGCTGGTAGGCCGTGAAGGTGTCCACGGTGAACAGGGACGCGTCGAGCTTCAGCGCGGGATCGGCCTCCCACTTCCCGACCCAGCGCAGGAACCCGAGCCCGATCCCGTACAGCTGCACCGAGCTATGCCCCTGGCCGGCCTTCGGGATGAACAGCCCCTCCCAGGCGGACTCGGAGCCGTAGGGCTGGCCGCCGGTGTAGAGATGGGTGCCGTCCGGGGCAGTCACGCCCGCGTACGCCTTCCGCACGACGTCGATCTGCTCGGTGGTGAGGCAGCTCGAACTGTCCTTGTTGTCGGCGCACTTGAGGCTCGCCGGGTCGAAGGCGCAGGTCGCCGGGTCCTGGATGAGGTCGTTGTTCAGCTTGGGGTCGGCGCACTTCGCGAGGACGGCCTTGTGCAGCATGCCGAGTTTCGAGGCGGGCAGGATCGTCGAGCCGTCCGCGCGGAAGTCGATCGTCGAGAGGTAGGCCTCCTGCATCGCGTTGAGCGCGGTCTGGTTGAAGGCCGGGGCGCCGACCAGTGCGGCGCTGAAGTCGCCGGGGTAGCGCTGCACCTCCATCAGCGTCTCGCGCCCGCCGTCCGAGCAGCCGTCGTAGTAGGAGTACGTCGGCTCGGCGCCGTAGAAAGCCTTGGTGATCGCCTTGGCGGCGGTGGCGAAAGCGTGCTCGGAGCGGTAGCCGAAGTCCACCTTGAGCTGCGGGTTCGTCGCCCAGACCTCGGCGGAGCCGCCGCCCGTCCCGGAGGTGGAGACGTGGCCCTGGTTGTCCTGCCCGAGGGCGAAGGACCCGTCGGTGACGGGAACGCAGCCGGTGGAGGCGGCGGGCTGGGCGCTGACGCCGACCATGCCGCAGTAGCCGCCGCAGCCCTCCTGGAGGTAGCGCTGCCGGTACGTCCGCGTCGGCAGCCGCAGCTCGAACTGGATCTGCGGGGCGACGGTGCCCTTGACGTCGCAGTACTCGTACGCGTTCGCGTCGCCCTTGGCCACCACGCTCGCCGAGGCCACGGACGTCGCCGCGTCGTCGAGGGCGCCGAAGTCCTTCTGCAACAGGTCGGCGCAGGAGATCTTCGGCTTGGTGACCGGCAGGTTCCCGCCCACGTCACCGCCGGCGGAGGGACTGGTGGACACCTTCGTGACGCTCGCGCCCGCGTCGGCGTCCGCCGAGAAGGTGTCGGGCAGCAGCGCGAGGCCGGTGACGAGGGCCGCGGCGACGACGGCCACCAGGATGACGATCCTCGTCCGCTTCGACGAGTGGGCATGACCAGGGCTCATGGTGTCAGCGTCGAGTCGACCCAGGCGGGAGGCCACCGCCGTGGGCCGAGTGGGTGACGTCTGTCAGGCCTCGGAGTAGAGCGCGGTGAGCAGTTCCAGCACGGCCTGCCGGCTCCGGCCTTCGCGCTGTTCATGAGTGTCATCCGGTGCTCGCCGCCGTGGTCGGGTGGATCGGTCTGGGGCAGCGGCTGAGCTGGGCTGGGTGGAGTGGGCGGGCATCGGTGCCGTCGTGGCCGCGGACGCACTGAGCGTTCTCACGCCTGGGGACTGAACGGCGGAAGCCCGCCCACCCTTGTCACTCGGCGAGGACGTCGCCCATGTCGCTGTCCTCACGCCACTCCCTGAGCAGCGCGTGGAACTCGATGGGGCCGCCGCCGTACGACTCGCTGCGCCCGGACGGCTTGCCCTCGTTGTTGTAGTAGCCGGGCGTGCACTCGGCGAGGAACGCGTAGGTGTCCTGCGCCTTCTCGCGGATCGTGGCGATCCACGCCGTCTCCGCGTCGGCGGTGGGCTCGACGTACCGTGCCTGGCGCTTGCGGGCCTCGGTGACGACGCCGGCGACGTGCGTGGCGCGTTCGTCGAGGATGTGGACCATGTTCACGGCGGAGGCGCTCTGGATCGAGCCGAACTGGAACAGGTTCGGGAAGCCGTGCACGGTCACCCCGTGCAGCGTCCGCGGCCCGTCCGCCCAGCTCTCCGCGAGGGTCACCCCGCCCCGCCCCCGGATGTCGATGCCCATGCGCTGGGCGGACCCGACGCTGAGGTCGAAGCCGGTGGCGAAGATCAGGCAGTCCACCTCGTGCTCCACTCCGCCCACCACGACCGCGTTCTCGGTGACCTTCTCGACGCCGCCCTGGTCGGCCGTGTCGACGAGCGTGACGTTGGGCCGGTTGAAGGTCTGGAGGTAACTGTCGCTGAACGTGGGCCTCTTGCACATGTACCGGTACCAGGGCTTGAGTGCCTCGGCGGTCGCCGGATCCTCGACGAGCGCGTCCACCCGGGCCCGCAGCTCGTTCATCTTCCGGAAGTCGGCGACCTCGGCCGTGCTCGCCGAGTCCGCTTCACCGCTGCCCGACAGAAACGTCCGCAACAGCGCGGCACTTGTGGTCCAGCCGTCGTCGACCAGGTCCTCGGCCGCGCCCCCACCGGCCACGTGCGCGAGGAAGTTGTCCCTACGGCGCTGCTGCCAGCCGGGGCTGAGCGTCCGGGCGAACTCCGGATCGGTGCGCCGGTTGCCGCGTACGTCGACGGAGGACGGGGTGCGCTGGAACACGTACAACTGCCGGGCGTCACGCCCGAGATGGGGCACGACCTGGATCGCGGTCGCGCCGGTGCCGATGAGTCCGACCCGCTTGTCGGCGAGCCCGGTCAGGCCGCCGTCCGCGTCGCCGCCGGTGTAGCCGTAGTCCCAGCGGCTGGTGTGGAAGGTGTGGCCGCGGAAGGTCTCCATCCCGGGGATGCCGGGCAGCTTGGGCCGGCTGAGGGTACCGAGTGCGACGACGACGTACCGGGCCTTGATGCGGTCGCCCCGGTCGGTGGCGACGAGCCACTCCAACTCGTCCTCGTCCCAGGTGAGTTCGGTGACCTGGGTCTGGAAGCAGGCGTCCCGGTACAGGTCGAAGTGACGCCCGATGGCGCGCGCGTGCTGCCGGATCTCCTCCCCCGGCGCGTACTTCCACCCGGGGACGTGGCCGATCTCCTCCAGCAGCGGCATGTAGATGTACGACTCGATGTCGCAGTGGATGCCGGGGTAGCGGTTCCAGTACCAAGTGCCCCCGAAATCACCGCCCTTCTCGATCACCCGGATGTCCTGGACACCGGCCTGGCGCAGCCGCGCGGCGGCGAGCAGCCCGCCGAAGCCACCGCCGACGATCGCCACCTCGACACGGTCGTCGAGCGGGTCGCGGGCGAGGCCGGTGTCGGCGTAGGGGTCGTCGTCGTAGTAGCCGAACTCGCCGGTGGCGCCCCGGTATTGGGCGCTGCCGTCCGGGCGGATTCGGCGGTCGCGCTCGGCGCGGTACTTGGCGCGCAACGCCTCCGGGTCGAAGCCGAGGCCGGTGTGGGGGGTGACGGACATGCTGGTCCTCTCAGTCGTCGAGGGATGCGATGCGGTACGACGGAGCCGGACGCCGGTGTCCGTGGGGTGACCGGCGTCCGGGGCGGGACGGTCAGCGCCGCATGTGCCGACGCACCCAGGCGGCCTGCCCGCCGTCGACGAGCAGGTCCGTACCGGTGATGAACTGGGCCTGCGGGCCGGTGAGGAAGGCCACCGCGTCGGCGATCTCGCCGGGTGTGCCGGTGCGGCGCGCTCCGCAGTCGTCGATCATCTTGAGCATGTGCCCGCCGTGCGGCGACTCGGCCTCGGCCTTCGACATGGCGGTCGAAATGACGCCGGGGCTCACGGTGTTGATGCGGGCGCCGCGCAGGTTCCAGGCGAGCGCGGCGGCCTCCACGCGCACGTGGTTGGCGCGCTTGGCGACCATGTAGGCGCGCAGCGAGTCGTCGCCCACGGCGGTGACGACGGGCAGGGAGAGCAGTTCCTCCGCCGGAAGCGTGGCCAGTGCGGCTTCGTCCTCGGGGCTGAGCGAGGCATAGTGCCCCGCCATGCTGGAGACGGCGACCAACGCCGTACCCCGCCCTGCCACCGCCTCGAAGGCGTCGATCACATGGACCGTGCCCAGCAGGTCGACCTCCAGGACCGTCCGCGCCGAGGCGATCGAGGCGGAGACTCCGGCCGTGTGCGCCACGGCGGCGACCCGGCCCTCACCGGCCGCCGTCTGGGCAAGCTTGTCGACGGCCGCGCGGTCGGAGATGTCGGTGAGGACGCCGTGCGCCGCGTAGCCCTCGGCAGTCAACGCGGCCACGGTGCGGTCGAGTTGGCCGCGTGAGGCGTCGGCGAGGAACAGGGTTCGGCCGCTGCCGATCCGGCGCGCGATCGCCGTCCCCATACCCCCGGCACCAGTGACCACGACGACGTCGCGGGGTTCCTCAGACGGTCGTTGCGCCATGGACGGCCTCCTGCCAACTCGCTCCTGCCACGATGGCCTGTCGCCATACGCGGATCGCCTTGGGCGGCATGCCGACCGCGAGGGCGCCGGTGAGCCGGTCGCCGGTGCGATAGGCGGCCACGAACCGCCGCTCGGCCAAGTCCCCGTCCACCACGGCGACTTCGTCATGGCCGCGCAGATAGCCGTAGGCCTGGATCTTCATGTCGTACTGGTCGGACCAGAAGTAGGGCACGGGCGCGAATGCCTTGCGCGCCTCGGAGTTGAGGAGGTTGCGCGCGGCGGCCATGCCCTGTTCGGCGGCGTTGGTGCGGTGCTCGATCCGCATCGACGTCTCGAAGAGCGGGTTGTACCAGCGGGCGACGTCACCGGCCGCGTACACGTTCTTGGCGGCCTCGCAGTACTCGTCGCACACCACGCCGTCACCGACGGACAGTCCACTTTCGGCGAGCCACTCGGTGTTCGGCAGCGAGCCGATCGCGACGAGCACCTCGTCGGCCTCGATCTCCTCGCCGGTCCCGAGCCGTACGCCCTCGTCGGTCACCTCGGTGACGGAGACGCCGGTGCGCAGGTTCACGCCGTGGTCCACGTGCGCCTGCGCCAGCACCTGCCCGACCTGTTCGCCGACGGCGTGCGCCAGCGGCACGGGGGCCGGTTCCAGCAGGGTCACTTCAGCACCGAGTCGCCAGGCCACGGCGGCGGCCTCCGCGCCGAGGAACCCGGCGCCGACCACCACCAACTTCCGCCCGGGACCGAGCCGTTCGCGCAAGGTGAGCGCGTCGTCGAGCGTGCGCAGGACGTGCGCGCCCTCGCCCGGCAGCCGCCGGGGCCGCACCCCGGTGGCGATGATCAGCCCGTCGTACGACACCTGCGCGCCGTCGGAGAGCCGCACCTCCCGCGCGGCGAGGTCGAGCCCGGTCGCGGCGACCCCGAGCCGCAGGTCGAGATCGTGCCCGGTCAGGTCGGCCTGGGTGCGCAGGGCGATCCGGTCGGGTTCCCACTCGGCGGCGAGGACCTGCTTGGACAGCGGCGGCCGGTCGTAGGGCGGGTGCGGTTCGTCGCCCACGAGGGTGAGCGTGCCGGTGTAGCCCTCGCGGCGGAGGGTCTCGGCCGCCGCGAGTCCGGCGGCCGAGGCTCCGACGACGACGATCCGTGTCACTGCTCCACCAGTCGGATGGCCGCGGCCGGGCAGACCGCCACGGCTTCCCGTACGTCGTCGAGGAGTTCGGCGCCGGGCTGGTCCTCCAGGAGGATCGCCACGCCGTCGTCGTCCCGCTGGTCGAAGACGTCGGGGGCGGCGACCACGCACTGCCCGGAGGCGACGCATTTCGGTTCGTCGAGTTCGACCTTCATGGCTGTGTCCTTTGCTCTCGGTTCGTTCGTGCGGGGGTGGTCACCAGGCGACGGGCAGGCAGGCCACGCCGTAGGTCGTGCCGGTGCGGTCGAAGGCCAACTGCTCGACGGGGGCGGCCAGTCGGAGGGTCGGGATGCGGCGGTAGAGGGTGCCGTAGACGACCTGGAGTTCAAGGCGGGCGAGGTTCTGGCCGAGGCACTGGTGGGGGCCGTAGCCGAAGCCCTGGTGCTGGCGGGCGGAGCGGGTGATGTCGAGGCGGTCGGCCTCGGGGAAGGCCTCGGGGTCCCAGTTCGCGGCGTGCAGGTCGAAGATCATGCCCTCGCCGGCGCGGATGGTGACGCCGCCGATCTCGATGTCCTCCTTGGCGACGCGGCGGACGCCGGTCTGCACGATGGTGAGGTAGCGGAGCAGTTCGTCGACCGCGCCGGCGATGACCTTGGGGTCGTCCGTGTCGCGGACCAGGGCGAGCTGGTCGGGGTTCTGGAGCAGGGCGAGCGTGCCGAGGCTGATCATCGTGGCGGTGGTCTCGTGCCCGGCGATGAGCATGGCGACGCCCATGTGGACGGCCTCGGTGCGGGTCATCTCACCGTTGTTGACGCGCCCGGCCATCTCGGACAGCACGCCCTCGGCCGGGCTCTCCAGCCTGAGCCCGATGAGCTTGTCCAGATAGGCGGCCAGCGCGCCGCTCGCCGCCCGCGCCTCCTGGGGCGACGCGGCGCTGTCGAGCGCGATGCTGCTGTTGCGCTGGAAGAAGTCGTGGTCCTCGTACGGCACTCCGAGCAGTTCGGCGATGACCAGCGAGGGGACGGGCAGGGCAAGCGCGGTGAGCAGGTCGGCCGGGTTGGGGCCGGCCAGCATGTCGTCGATCAGCTCGTCGACGATCTTCTGGATGGGCGCCCGCATGGCCTCTATCCGCTTGACGACGAACGGCGCGTTGACCGTCCGGCGCAGCCGGGTGTGCTCGGGCGCGTCGGTGTTGGTGATCATCCGCGGGACGTGCGGGGCGATCTCGGCACGGTGCGCGTTGACGTAGGGGAAGCCGGCTTCCAGGTCGTCGTCGCTGACGCGGGGGTCGGTGAGCAGGGCGCGCTGGTCGGCGTGGCGGCTGATCAGCCACGGGGTGGTGCCGTTCCAGATGCGGACCCGGCTGATCGGTTTCCCGTCGCGCAGTCCGTGCACGGCGGGCGGCGGGGCGAGGGGGCAGCGCGCGTCCCGCTGCATCGGGTATTCGGGGACCGCCGCTGCCGCGTCGGGCGCGGTGTCGGTCAGGGTGTCGGCCATGTCTCTCCTCGGTGGTGGGGGGCTCCACGTGGGGGCGGAGCGCCGGGGTACTGGGATCGAGGCCTCGATGAGCACATGCAAACAGAGCGGGCTGACTCGTTCCGGTCAGTTTCCTGACAACAACCTGACGTGGCGCAGATCACACGTCGACACCGTTGCCATGAACCGGACAGGGATGTCAGCGAGGGTCAACTCAGCTGAATCACGGGCGAGTTGACCGACCGGGACATGACACCGCCGACCCGCGAAGGCAACGCGAAAGGGGCGGCACCACGTCACCGTGACACCGCCCCACACCCCATCTCACAGGGTGAACACATTTGCTCCGCGAATCTCTGACAACTCCCCCGGCGCGGCGCCCAGGCACTCACCCCTCGCCGGCCGCCCGCCCGAGCCAGTAGCCGAAGCCCCGGCGCGTATGGATGAGCGCGGCGCCTTCCTGGTCCACCTTGCGCCGGAGGCGGGAGACGAGCTGCTCCATCGCGTTGTCGCCGCGGAAGTCGCCCCAGACGTAGCGGCTGATCTGCTCCTTGGACAGCACCTTGTGCGCGTTGACGAGGAGGTGGCGCAGCAGCCGGTACTCCGCGGGCGTGAGATCGAGGACGCGTCGTCCGCGCCGCGCCTGACAGGTGGTGTCGTCCAGGACGAGGTCGGCGTAGTGCAGCGCGCCGTCCCGGCCGCCGCCCCGGCCGCGCAGTAACACCTGGATACGGGCGAGCACTTCGGCGATCCGGAAGGGCTTGGTGACGTAGTCCCGCTCCCCCGCGCCCAGTTCGGGCAGCAGCTTGTCGAGGACGTCCCAGCCGGTGAGCAGGAGGACGGGCGGCCGGTGCGTGACGAGTCGGCGGTCCTGCGCGAGGGCGTCCATCTCGGGCAACTCGGCGTCGATGACGACCAGTTCGAACCGCTGCTCCGCGAGCCGCGACACCACCTCGGTGCCGTTGCCCGCCGTCCTGATCCGGTAGCCCGCCAACTCCAGTGTCGTGGAGAGGAGTTCGGCGTTGTCCGGCTCGTCCACGGCGACGAGCAGATGCTGCCCGCCACCGCGGGCGAGTGATCGTGTCTCACTGATGCTGCCGTACGTGGACATGGGCACCATCCTACCGTCCTGCTTGCCTGACTCAAGCAATATACATTCGATTGCTTGACTCAAGTAAGTCAGATACGCTTGCCTAACTCAAGGAAGCCCGCCGTACGGGTGGGCCGACAGGAGTCAGGAGCACGACTGAGCCCTCGCTCACCAGAACCGGGGCCGCCTTGAGCGGAAGGCGGCCCCCGCGCCGAACCCGTGGGGACGGGGGTCGGCGCAGTCCCGGACCCGGCCGCCGGCCACTCCCCCAGATCGGCGCCGGGTCCGCGGACACACCCCTCTCCCCGCGCCCGGCGTGCAGGTCACGCGGTACGCCGCACCGGGCGACCGCCGTAGGCACCCGAAGAACCAAGGAGTACGCCATGCACGGCATCGGTCTTGAAGGGCGCAGTGTCGTCGTCACCGGCGCGGGGTCCGGGATCGGGCGGGCCGCGGCCCTGCAGTTCGCCCTCGCGGGTGCCGAGGTGCTGGTGGCGGACCTCGATCCGGTGGGCGCCGAGCGGACGGTCGAGGAGATCGCGCACGACGGCGGTTCCGCTGTGCGCGTCGTCGGCGATCTGAGCGAGCAGGCGGTGGTGGACGAGGTCGTCGCCACCGCCGTCGACGTGTTCGGCGGACTGGACGTGCTGGTGAACAACGCCGGGATCACGGACCGGATGTCGGCCCTCGCGGACACCACCGACGCCGAGTGGGAGCGGGTCGTCCGGGTCGATCTGACGGCGCCCTTCCTGCTGACCCGGGCCGCGCTGCCGCACATGCTCGCCGCCGGGCGCGGCGTGATCGTCTTCACCGCCGCCGAGGCCGGCCTGCGCGGCAGCGCGGCGGGCGCCGCCTGCACCGCCGCCAAGCACGGCATCGTGGGCCTGGTGAAGTCCCTCGCCGTGACGTACCGGGGCCGGGGAATCCGCGCCAACGCGATCGCCCCCGGGGCCACCGCGACCGGCATCACCTACGACGTCGACGCGCGGGCCCACGGCCCCGGGGTGATCGGCCCCGGGCTCGTGCTCTCCGACCGGATCGCCTTCCCGGAGGAGCAGGCGGCCGCGCTCGTCTTCCTTGCCTCCGACGCCGCCCGGCACATCAACGGCGCCGTGCTGCCCGTCGACGACGGCAGGTGCGCCGTATGACGGGCGCTCCGGGCCGCCGCTCGGGTGGGGTCAGGACTGCCCGACTGTCGCCACTCGGCGGGCAGTTCGCGGACGCCGTAGACGGAGCCGTCGTGTTTGAACGGGATCCGGGCGAGGTCGGTGGCCCTGCGGAGGGTGGGGATGCGGCGGTACAACGTGCTGGGGACGACCTGGAGTTCCCTCCGGGCCGGCGGCCGGCCCAGGCACTGGTGGACGCCGAAGCCGAAGGCGACGTGGCGGCGGCCCTCGGGCGTCGTGAGGTCGAGGCGGTCGGGGTCGGCGAAGGCGTCGGGGTCCCGGTTCGCGATGTCGTGGGGCAAGATGATGCCGTCGCCGGCACGGATCGTCCGGCCCGCGAACTCGATGTCTTCCAGGGCCACTCGGCGCCGTCCGTTGTGCGGGATGGTGAGGTACCGCAGGAGTTCCCCGACCGCCGGGACGACCAGCTCGGGATCGTCGGTCTCGCGCAACAGGGCGCGCTGGTAGGGGTGTTCGAGGAGGGCGAGGGTGCCCAGGGCGATCATGTCGGCGGTCGTCTCATGACCGGCCACGAGGAGCAGCACGCCCATGCGGGCGGCCTCCAGACGGGTCAGTTCGCCCGACTCGATCCGCGCGACCAGCCCCGACAGCAGGTCCTGGGCGGGGCTCGCCGCCTTCGCGCCCAACAGGCCGTCGAGGTACTCGACCAGCCGCGCGCCGGCGGCCATCCGCTCCTCGCCGGACGGGTCCCGCTTGATGAGCGTGCTGCTGTTCTCCTGGAAGAAGCCGTGGTCGCCGTACGGCACTCCGCGCGGTTCGCAGATCACCAGCGAGGGAACCTCGTCGAGTTCCGGCCACTCCACGCCCCGCCGGGCAGGCGACCGTCAGGCCGCCCGCCTGCGGGTCCTGAAAAGGCTCACGCCCGCGCCGATCGAGACGGCACCCATGCCGACGGCGGTCAGGACGGCCTGCGCCCCGTCGACGACGAAGGGCGCGGCCGTGGCGACGAGCAGGTTGAACAGGAACAGGAACCACAGCACGGGTCTCGACGCGAGCAGCGGCGTCATGGGTGGTTTCCTCCGGATCGAGAAGACTTGGATCTTGGCTGACGTGTTGCCTCAACGATTCCGTCGTCCGCCCGACGCCACGAGGGAGCGATCTCCCGGACCCGTGGTGGAACGGGCTACACCGGTGCCGGGTGGTCCGCTCCCCCGGAGCCGGGCAGATGCGCCTAACCTGATCTTCATGCGAGCAACCGTGCGGCAGGCCGCCCGGGCGACAGTCCAGCTGGTCGTCTCCGCCGCCATGACCTTCGGGTGTTACATCTTCATCACCGTGCTCCTGATCACCGCGATCCTCACGGCCACGGTGGTCGGCGCGTTCATGCTGCCGGAGACGGTGCTGCTGATACGGCGGATCGCCGGGGCCAAGCGGCAGCAGACGGGCGCGTGGACGGGCCTGAAGATCCCCGAGGCGTACCAGCCGCTGACCGGCACCCTGCGGCAGCGGGTGCGCACGGCGGTCCGCGACCCCGGCACGCTGACCGACTTCCGCTGGATGGTCGCCTACTACGCCTACGGCACGCTGCCCGTGCTGATGCTGCCGTTGTGGCCGCTGGGTCTGGTCGTCGACGGGGTGTGGTGCGGGCTGCTGCGCCGCCGGGCCGTCGTCCTGCCGCTCATCAGCCGGCTCGCGGATCTCGACGCGCACTGGTCCACCGTCCTGCTCAAGCCCTCACCGAAGGCTCAACTGGCCGTTCGGGTCGAGGAGTTGGTGCAGACCCGGGCGGGCGCGATCGCCGCGCACGAAGCCGAACTGCGCCGGATCGAACGCGACCTGCACGACGGCACCCAGGCGCGGCTGGTCTCACTCTCCATGCGGATCGGTCTCGCCAAGCGGGCCTACGACCAGGACCCGGCGGCGGCGCGCAGGATGCTCGACGACGCGCAGACGCTGGCCGAGGACGCGCTGACGGATCTGCGACACGTGGTGCGCGCGATCCATCCGCCGATCCTCACCGACCGCGGCCTGGTCGGCGCGGTGCGCGCGCTCGCCGCCAGCAGCGCGCTCTCCGTCACCGTGACCGTGGACAAGCTGACCGACGGACACGACGGGCCGCGCGCCCCGGCGGCGGTGGAGGCGGCCGCGTACTTCGTGATCGCCGAGTCGCTGACCAACGCGGCCAAGTACAGCGGCGCCGACCGCGCCGACGTCCACCTCGCCCGCGCCCGCACCGGACTGCGTGTCCGGGTGCGTGACGAGGGGCGGGGCGGAGCCGACGAAGCGGGCGGATCGGGGCTGCTCGGCATGCGGCGCCGGGTGGCCGCGCTCGACGGCAGTGTGACTGTGACCAGCCCCGTGGGGGGACCTACCGTGATCGAAGTGGAGCTGCCATGCGTCTGGTGAGCGTAGTTGAGGCGGAACTGTCGTGAGAGTGGTGCTCGCCGAGGACAACGCCCTGCTCAGAGAGGGCCTGGTCCTGCTGCTGACGTCCGCCGGACACGAGGTGGTGGCCGTCGCGGGCAGCGGGCCCGAGGTGCTGCCCGCGCTGCTCGAACACCGGCCGGACGTGGCCGTGCTGGACGTGCGGATGCCGCCCGGCTTCCGCGACGAGGGGCTGCGGGCCGCGCTCGAAGCACGGGAGCGGATCCCGGGGCTGCCGGTGCTGGTGCTGTCGCAGTACGTCGAGGAGTCGTACGCCGCCGAGCTGTTGAGCGTCGGGGCGAGCGGGGTCGGCTATCTCCTCAAGGACCGGATCGGCCGCGTGGACGAGTTCCTCGACGCGCTGGACCGGGTGGCCGCCGGCGGTACGGCGCTCGACCCCGAGGTGGTGACCGAGCTGCTCACCCGGCGCCGTAATTCACCGCTGGACTCGCTGACCCCGCGCGAGCGCGAGGTGCTGAAGCTGATGGCGGAGGGCCACGACAACACGACGATCGCCAAGACCCTGGTCGTCACGGAACGCGCGGTCAGCAAACACATCGGCAACGTGTTCCTGAAGCTGAGCCTGCCGCCCAGCGACAGCGGGCACCGGCGGGTGCTGGCCGTGCTGGCGTATCTGCAGAACGTGTGACGCGCGGCGCCGGTCGTGCCCGGGGATGACACGGCCGGCGCCGTGTACTGCGTTCTCAGTAGCGGCGACCTGCGTGGGGAGCAGCCGCGATTGTCGGCAGCCGTACGACGACGGGGTGGGGGTCCGTCCGCGAGGCTGGGTCGATCCCCGCGAGCAGATGCGGAGCACTCCGTCTCGTGGCTGCTCCCCGCGTCGGCCGGGCCGGTTCGTCCCCTCCGGCACCGCCGGCCATGATCCCAGGAGCCCCACCGGAGACACCCATGAACGACAGCTGGCAGCGCTACGCGGACGAGCACATCCGCACCGTCGACACCATGTCGGCCGTCCTGCTGTTCGCCGTGTTCCTCTTCGGCAGCGAACTGGGCGTCCCCAACGGTCCCCGACCGGACGCGGTGGCCCCCACGATCGCGCTCGCCGCGGTCGCCTGTACGGCCCTGTTCTGGCAGCGAAGCCGTCCCCGTACGGTCGTGGCGGTCACGGCGGTGGCCGCCGCCGGGGCAAGCGCGCTGGGCCACTTGCTCACCCCGCTGATGCTGGGGCCGCTGATGCTGGCGCTCTACCGCCTGGCCGTACTCACCGGCCGCCGCACCGCCCGCCGTTGCCTCCTCGCCTCGGTCGTGCTGGTGGTGACCACCGCCACGGTGGTGGACCCGGTGCATCACCCCTGGCCGTTCAGGACGGTCGGCCCGGCCGCTTGGCTGCTGTTGCCGGTCGTCGCCGGGAACGCGGTCCGGCTGCGGGACGCGTATCTGGAGGCGGTACAGGCGCGGGCCGAGTACGCCGAGCGCAGCCGGGAGGAGAAGGCCCGGCACCGGGTGGCCGAGGAACGGATGCGTATCGCCCGGGAGTTGCACGACGTCGTCGCCCACCATCTGGCGCTGGCCCACGTCCAGGCCGGTACCGCGGCCCACTTGGCGCCCACGCACCCCGGCCAGGTGCGGAAGATCCTGACGGAACTCGCCGGTACGACGTCCTCCGCGCTGCGCGAGATGAAGTCCACGGTCGCTCTGCTGCGCCGCCCTGACGACCCCGGCACACCTCTGGCCCCGAGCCCCGGACTGGCCCAACTCACCGAACTGACCGGCGCGTTCGCGTCGACGGGGCTCACGGTGACCGTCACGACGGAGGGCGAGCCACATCCACTCTCACCCGGGGTGGACCTGACGGCGTACCGCATCGTGCAGGAAGCGCTCACCAACGTCAGCAAGCACGCCTGCACCCGGTCGGCACAGGTGCGGCTGCGCTACTCCTACGACCGGCTGACCATCACCGTGACGGACGACGGGACGGCCACGGTAGCTGCCGCCGCACCAACCCCGGGCCAAGACTTCGGGCGGGTCGGGCTACGCGAGCGCGCCAGGTCCATCGGCGGCACCTTCCAGACCGGACAGCGTGCCGACGGCGGCGACGAAGCCGGCGCGATGCCAGTCACGGCACCAACCCCCACCCCCACCCACGGCTTCACACTGAACGGGATGCGCAGGCGCGCCCGGCCCGTCGACAACACCCACCAGGCAGAGCACGGTACCGAGAACGGCGACGGCGCCAGCGCGATGCCAGTCGCCGCCCCGGCCCCCGCCCACGGCTTCGGACTGATCGGCATGCGCGAGCGCGCCCACTCGGTCGGCGGCGCCCTGCGTGCCGGTCACCGCCTCGACGGTGGCTTCGAAGTCACCACCGAACTGCCGCTGTACCCCAGCGCCCCGGAACCGGGAGAAGGAACCCCATGACCATCCGCGTGCTGCTCGCCGACGACCAGGCCCTTCTGCGGGCCACCTTCCGGATCCTGATCGACACCTGCGAGGACATGGAGGTGGTCGCCGAGGCGGCCGACGGCGCCGAGGCGATCGTGCTGGCCGGTGAACACCGCCCCGACCTGGTCCTGATGGACATCCGCATGCCCGGCACCGACGGCCTGACCGCCACGACCGCCATCTGCGCCGACCCGGCGCTGTCCGGCACGCGCGTCCTCATCCTCACCACCTTCGAGGTCGACGAGTACGTGGCGCAGGCACTCCGGGCGGGCGCGAGTGGCTTCCTCGGCAAGGACGTCACCGCCGAGGCGCTGCTGTCCGGCATCCGCACGGTCGCGTCCGGCGAGTCACTCCTCTCCCCGCTCGCCACCCGCACCCTGATCACCCGATTCCTGGCCACCCCCGCGCAGGGCGCCCGACTGACCACGCCCGGCCGACTCGGCACCCTCACCGCCCGCGAGCGCGAGATCATGGCCATGGCCGCCGAAGGCCGCTCCAACGACGAGATCGCCGAGAAGCTGTACGTCAGCCCGCTGACCGTACGCACGCATGTGCACCGCGCCATGACGAAGCTGGACGCCCGCGACCGGGCCCAACTCGTCGTGATGGCCTACCAGTCGGGGCTCGTGCAGGCGCCGCCCACGCCCGTCCCCGAGTTCTGAGCCGACGGCTGTTCAAAGGATGGGGACCGGCGCCCTCCAGCGAGCCCGTTCAGGCGAACCCGCACCGAAAGACGCGTGCCTATTGCCCTCTGGGTCACGAGCCATCGCGCAGTTCGTGCAGACGCTCGCGGGTGAAGTGAATGTCGTCGAAGGTGACCGCACAACCGTCACCGGTCGGCGACTGTGCCTCGAAGCCGATGGAGGCGGGCGTGGATGTGTCGGCGAGGGTGAAGAAGCGGATCATCCGCCAGGTCTTGCCGTCGAGGGACGCGTGGTAGGCGAAGGCGTGATCGATTCGGGAGACGCGCAGCCACACCGTACGGCCGTCGACAGCGAAGGCGTTGGCGTCATCCGCGACGCCGCGGGCGACCACGGAGACGATCATGGGCTCGCGGTCGGGAGAGAATTCGAAGCAGAGCTTGCCCCAGTTGCGGTCATCGATCCACAGGAGCAGTACGCCGGCGTCGAAGGTGGACTCGAAGTCGACGGTGACGCGTGCGCTGAACTGGAAGTCACCGTCCGGGGGGACGCCGAGCAAGGTCGCGGCGTTGAGCATGGACTCGGCGTTGAGCTGGGAGTCAGCTCCCGGGTCGATGAAGATGTCGCTGTGAGCGGCCGCTGCGGCTGTCACCGTGGCGGTCGCCTCGTCGGTGGTCCACGCCTCGCCGGACGACGGCGAGAGGGTGAAGGGCAGACCGGGCACGTTACGGGTGATAGTCATGTCGTTTCCTCCTGTGGGCTGCCCATGGGCAAGCCACAACGCCGGAACGCGGATGTCTGGCTCAGGGTGTGCGGGCCCCGTGTGCTTCGGGGACGAGGTCGTGGATGGTGCGGCGGACGACGTCCTCGGTGAACTCCTGTGGCAGGAAGTACCGTTGCAGGCCGATGCCTTCCTGCACGGCGTCGATGACGTGACCGCTGACGCCGTGGATGTGGCGGGAGATGGCGTCCTTGGCTCGTCGCATCCACTGCCGCATCAGTTCTGCGTAGCGTTCCTCGCGGATCGCCAGAACATACAGTTCGGCCAGCAGGACCATGTCGCGCCTGCGGTCGCGGGAGTCCGTGACGATCATCTGGACGAGGCGCTCACGAGGGTCCTCGCCAGGTTCGAGATCCCCCATGGACTCGTCGAGCGGTGAGAAGAGATCGTTCGCGAAGCGCTCGAACGCGATGAAGATCAGATCGTCCCGGTTCGGGAAGTGGTAAGTCATCGACCCGAGAGGCACGTCGGCTGCCGCGGCGATGGTGCGGTACGTCGCGCCGGCCAGCCCCCGCTCCTCGATGGTGTCCAGTGTCACGGCCAGGATGCGGTCTCGTCGTTGCGGCTCGGTTCGCCGCGATACGGCACTCATCGGCTCAGGACTCCCCGCGATCGGCACCCTCCAGCGACTTGCCTCAGCGGACCATAAGAACGTTCGTACGACAAGGGCGTACGGCGGCCGCATCACGAGGCGAAGCGGTCCGCGGCGGCTGCCGCAGCGACCCGGACCCGGACTCCCGCCGCCCGGACCTGACGGACACGATCGAGGCAGGCGCGTTCCTCCAGACCGGCCAACTGGCCCTCCTGCCGGTCGCGTTACACCTGGTGGATCTAGCTCCGGCCGCCGTGACGGATCGCGCGGGCGAGGCGGTGACGGGACTCCTGCACGGTCAGCTGCCCGGCTGTGTCACTTCCCGTGGGCTCTGGATCACCTCTCGGCGGCGCGGTCGGAGACCAGGCCGGCCACTCCCGAAGAACGCCGAAGGCATCCGGTGCAAGCTAAAACGCCTGGTCACACGGGGCATCCTCACCGAACCCGAACCTGGCCTGTTCACTCAGCCCCGCACCTGACCACCAACCCACCCCGCCGACCAGGTCCCCATACCCAACCCCAAGACCGAAGCGGGTCTTACGTCACGCACCGCACTCTCAGAGGCGACCGAACTGGATCAACGCTGTTGCCGCATCGCTTCCTCGACCCTTGCCCTGGTCCGCCTTATCGCCCATGGGCCGGCTATCAGGACGGAAAGAGCAACCACACCCGAACTGACCAAGGTTTCGGTCCACGGTGTTCCGCTCTGCCTCCACACCACGATCGTCGACGCAGTGACCACAGCGTCGACCCCGAGCAGGACTGCCCATAGGCGGCCCGTAGACATCGATCTATCAGACATGGGCCGTACCTTACGACGTGGTGCGTGATAGGGATCGAGGCACTGCCGAGGCATGAAGTAGGCCGTGCGGCTTGGGTGTTGTTGTGACGCAATACCTGGGCCGCACGGCCTTGTCCAAGCGTGTCTTCACCGGTCTCCAGCCGCGGCGGCCCGGCAAACTCGTCGTCGAACTCGCTGGTGCCTGGATGGCAGCTGAGGAGTCCGGCTGCGAGAACGTCGAGGGCACGAGCGTATGCGCGCGCCCGGGGCGGGCCCGGACCACGAGCTGGTGTTCGTCGACCGCGTCGTCGTCACCCTGGTGGCGCTGCGCTTCCAACTCCCGCACGTGGCCCTGGCGGAGCTCTATCGGGTAGACCGCTCTTCGGTCACCCGCGCGATCCGCGAGACCCGCCCGCTGCCGGCGGCCCGCGGCTTCGCCGTCTCCGGCCACCCCGACCTGCGACTTCGTACCCTGGCGGACGTCTTCGCCTATGCCGCCGCCGAGGGCGTCGAGCTGCGCATTGACGGCACCGAGGTCCAGGTCCGCGGCCCGCACGCGAACAAGCCGAGCCGTCGCGCGTACGTCTCGCGCAAGAAGAAGGTGAACACCAAGAAGGCGACCGTCGTCACCGACGGCGAGGGACGTACCGGGGCCTGGCCAAGGAGTTCCCCAACCAGGTCCAGGCCCCGCCGCTCAAGCCGAAGAGGGACGCGACACCGGAGGAGGTCACCACCTGGGACGCGGAGCGTCACCAGCAATCCTCGGAACGGATCTGCGTAGAACACGCCAACGCCGAGCACAAACAGTGGCGAACCCTCCAGCGGTTTCTCGGACGACGCGAATACTTCGAGGAGACCTGCACGGCCGTGGCCGGTCTGGTCTCCGACCGCGGCGCCGAGACGTGATCACCCATCAGCCGAACCGCCAGGCCGGCACCCCCAGCCCTCAATCGCGCGCCACGTCGTCAGTGGTCGTAGGCGGTCAGTGCGCGCATGAAGCTGGCTCCCCTCATCAGGCCCGTTGGAATCGATCTTCTAGGCTGGCGCGGTGACTGATGAGCAGGAGCGGGTGCGGCCGTCGGGAGTGTGGGCCACGGCGGTGGGGGTGGCCAGGGTGCGGGCGCTGGAGACCGAGCGGGAGAACGCGCTGTTCCGCGACCCACTGGCACAGGCCTTCGCCACCGCCGGCTGCCTGTGGCCCTCCTCGCCGCCGCTGCCCGATGACGAGGCCGCGCGACGCCGCCGGCTGGCCGTGGCGTTCTCCATCGTCATCAGGACGAAATTCCTCGACGACCTGTTGCAACAGGCCTCCGCGTCCGGGGTCCGGCAGGTCGTGCTGCTCGGCGCCGGCATGGACAGCCGGGCCTTCCGGATCGACTGGCCCGAGGGCACCCGGCTGTTCGAGGTCGACACCGCCGCGCCACTCGACTTCAAGGCTTCGGTGCTGCGCCAGGAGCGGGCCGTCGCGCGCTGCGAGCGGATCACCGTCGCGGTGGATCTGCGTGAGGACTGGCCGGCCGCGCTGGCCGCCGCAGGGCACGATCCGGCGGTGCCGACCGCGTGGATCGCCGAAGGACTGCTGATCTATCTGCCCGAGGACGCGGTGGAGCTCCTGCTGGCCCGGATCAGCGCGCAGTCGGCGGCAGACAGCCGGATGGGGCTGACGCTGGGCTCGCGCGGCGTGATCGAGCGCTTCGGCGCGGACGCCGCGCCGGGATCGGCGGCGTCCATGTGGATCTCGGAGATGCCCGACGACCCGGTGGGCTGGCTGGCCGGGTACGGCTGGGAGGCCGACAGCCACACCTTGCGCCAGCGCGCTGCCGCCTACGGCCGTCCGATCAGCACCCCGCCGCAGCGCGAGGAGCAGCCCGGCGGGCTGATCTCGGCGGTCCGCCGGTAGAGCGCCTCCCGGTTCCCTCGATGATCGATTCCAAGGGGGCCTGATGAGGGAAGCCAGGTTCATGCGGGCCAGCCAGGCATGCGCGCACTGACCGCCTACGACCACTGAAGTTCGCCCGAAAAGCGCCTGGCTGGACGGTGGTGTGCTCGACAGTCCTTCGCCGTGAACGACGTGCTGCCGCAGTTGAACGAGCTGCTGTTTTCCTCAGTCGGGGGCGTGTTGGTGGAATCGGTCGCGCTGATCGACACGGCCGTCCGGGTCGAGGCCCGTACCACCGCAGGGCGGGCGACCTGTCCGGGATGCGGGTGCTGGTCGCAAGTACCCGGTCTCACCCACAGGTTCGGGCGACGGACCGAGCGGCTGCGGTCACCGGCCCGGGATGCTCCGCCGGCCGTCCCGGCTGCGGCCGCGCCCGGACCTCCCACCGGAGGAGTCGGCGGCGGATCCGCCCGAGCGTCAAGGAAGTTGCGTAGCTCAGGTATTGGGCCGCCCGTTACCGAAGTGACATCCCGCACCCTTGGCGCGTACATGGAAAGTCGGGACCATGAAAGCCCTTTCCCCCCAGAGCCGTTGGGCTGCTCCCAAGAGGAGGACGCAGTGTCGTCCCAGAAGTCCCGCACCCGCCGCGGAAGGTGGCTCGCCGGCCTCGGCGGTGCCGCCGCCCTGGTCATCGCCTTCCCCAGCGTCGCCTTCGCCGCGCCGCCCACGGCACTGCCCGCGAACGCCGAAGCCGCCGAGCAGACGTATCTGCCCGCCTTCGACTACGACACGGACGGCTGCTACCCGACGCCCGCGATCGGCCCGGACGGGACGATCAACGGCGGCCTGAACCCGACGGGTTCACTCAGCGGCGAGTGCCACGACGCCTCGGACCTCGACAACACCAACAGCTACTCGCGCTACAAGTGCAACAACGGCTGGTGCGCCTACATGTACGGCCTGTACTTCGAGAAGGACCAGGCCGTCGCCAACTCCAGCATCGGCGGGCACCGCAACGACTGGGAACACGTCGTGGTGTGGGTGCAGAACGGCACGATCCAGTACGTGTCGACGTCCAACCACGGTTCGTTCACCGTGCACGCGGCGTCCGAGGTCCGCTTCGACGGCACGCACGCCAAGATCGTCTACCACAAGGACGGCATCGGCACGCACGACTTCCGGCTGGGGAACGCGAACGACGAGCCGCCGGAGAACGACAAGCACACCTGGCAGTACCCGCCGCTCGTCGGCTGGAACGGCTACCCGGCGGGCCTGCGCGACAAGTTGAGCGCCTACGACTTCGGCAGCGCCAACTTCGGGCTCAAGGACGCGAACTTCGTGGCCCACCTCACGTCGGCGAAGCCCTCCGGAATCACGTTCGACCCGGCCGCCTGACCGAACCGTCCAGGGGGCACCATCGTTCTCAGGGTTCCCGGAGTCACCTCGACCCCGGGAACCCGAGAGGACGGAACGTGGCAGCTGAACGCGGGATCTCACGGCGGGCTCTCCTGATCGCGCTGGGCATCGCCGGAGCGACGGCCGTCCCGGCGGGTGCGCAGGGCCCGGCTCCCGGGAACGGATACACCATGCCCACCCTCGCCTTCGACGACCAGACCGTCCAACGCCGCCTCGGCACCGTCTACGCGTCCGCGCTCAGATCCGTGTCCGGCGCCAACACCATCGGCGCCGACCGCTCGGTGTACGACAAGGCGGGCCTGCTCACCTACCCGCCCGGCACCGTCGTCCGGGCGGGCGGCGGCTATCCCGCGCCGCAGCGCTGGACCCGGGACGCGGCCGTCAACGCGTGGAGCGGGGTCAGCCTGCTGGCGCCGGACGTCGGCCGCAACACCCTGTGGTCCGTGGTCGACCGCACCCGGGACGGGCTCGTCGTCCAGCAGGACAACCAGTGGTGGGACCAGATCGTGTGGGTCCTGGCCGCCCACCACCACTACCTGGTCACCGGCGACCGCGACTTCCTCACCCGGGCCCACGACACGTCCGCGCACACCCTCGCGGCCCGCCGCGCCCAGCACTTCAACCCCACCTTCGGCCTCTTCGAGGGCCCGGGCTTCATGAACGACGGCATCTCCGGCTACCCCAGCCCGCCCGCCTCGACGTCCGTCCACTCGTCCTTCGTCCTCGACCACCCGCACGCCGACAAGCTGATGTGCCTGTCGACCAACTGCCTCTACTACGGCGCCCAACTCGCCCTCGCCGCCATGTCCGAGGCCCTCGGCCACCCCGTACAGGCCGCGTCGTTCCGCTCGGACGCTGAGCACCTGCGCACGGCGATCGACCGGCACCTGTGGCGCGCGGACGCCGGCACCTACGCCTATCTCGTGCACGGCGAGGGCACCCGTGCCGGACACGTCGACACTTCGCAGGAGGGCGCCGGCCTGGCCCTCGCGATCCTCCTCGGCGTCGCCGACTCCCGACGCGCCGTCCAGATCCTCGACTCCACGCACTGGCAGCCGTACGGCATCGTCAACGTCTGGCCGCACTTCCCGCGCTTCGACGACGGGCATCCGGGACGGCACAACGTGATGGTCTGGCCGATGGTCCACGGGCTGTACGGCCAGGCCGCCGCCGACGCGGGCCGCCCCGAACCGTTCGCCCTCGCCACCGACACCCTCGCCGACCTGGTCACCGCGAGCGGCGGCTTCTACGAGCTGTACGACTCCGTCACCGGCGCGGTCGACGGCGGCTGGCAGGGCGGCGCGAGCGGGCACGCCGACCACTTCGTGTCGCAGCCCGACCAGACCTGGTCGGCGACGGCGTATCTCCGCCTGATCCACGACGGCCTGTTCGGCCTGACGTTCACGGACGGCTCCCTGCGGCTGAGCCCGTGTCTGCCGCCGGACTGGGGCACGGTGAGCCTGCGCGGGCTGCGGTACCGGGGCATGACGCTCGACGTGACGCTGAGCGGGGGCGGGACCCGGGTGCGGGAGTGCACGGTCGACGGGCGGCCTGGCGAACCGGTCGTACCCACCGACGGGACCGGTCACCGCACCCTGCGTCTGGTGCTCACCGACACGGCGTGAACGTGTGCGTCGCCGTCGCCCGGTGTCGAGGTCCGGTCCACGGCGGGGTGCCGGACGGTCTATCGTGTCCGCATGTCCGTGCCCGAACTGATCCGTATCGTCTCCCGTGACTCGCCCATGGCGCTGGCCCAAGTGGAGCGTGTGCGCGCCGAGTTGGCCGTCCTTCATCCGCAGGTGCGCACCGAGGTCGTGCCGGTCAAGACGACCGGTGACAAGTGGATGGGCGATCTGGCCCTGGTCGAGGGCAAGGGGGCGTTCACCAAGGAGGTGGACGCCGCGCTGCTCGCCGGTGCGGCGGATCTCGCGGTGCACTGTGTGAAGGACGTGCCCGCCGACCGTCCGCTGCCGGCCGGTACGACGTTCGCCGCGTTCCTGAAGCGGGACGACATCCGCGACGCCCTGGTCCACCCGGGCGGGCTGACCCTCGACGAGCTGCCGGCCGGGACGCGGATCGGCACCTCGTCGGTCCGCCGGGTCGCGCAACTCGCCGCCACTCACCCGGAGTTGGAGTGCGTGCCGTTCCGCGGCAACGTCAACCGGCGGCTGGAGAAGCTCGCGGCGGGTGAGGCCGACGCGCTGCTGGTCGCGATGTCCGGCCTGGAGCGCATCAACCGGCTCGACGTGGTCAGCGAGGTGCTCTCCCCCGAGGTGATGATGCCGCCGATCGGTGCGGGCATCCTCGCCCTCCAGTGCCGCGAGGGCGACACCGACGTCATCGACGCGGTCAGCGCGCTCGGTCACCCGGAGACACACCGGGAGGCGACCGCGGAGCGCATGTTCCTGCACGTCCTCCAGGGGCACTGCAACAGCCCGATCTCCGGGTACGCGCAGGTGGACCGGAGCGGTGAACTGTCGCTGCGCGCCTGTGTGTTCACCCCGGACGGCAAGACCCGGCTCAACGCCCACGAGTGGGCGGGCCGCCTCGACCCGGCGACGCTGGGCACGTCGGTGGCCGTGGCGCTGCTGCGGCAGGGCGCCCGGGAGATCATCGACGGCATCCCGCACTGACCCGGAAGTCTCAGGGGACTGCCCCGGGAGTCTCAGGGGGTGCCGGGTTCCGCCTGGTCCCGGAGGAAGTTGCTCACCTGGTGGGCCAGGCCGTCCCGCCCCGCACCGGCGGCGACGGCGGCCTCGCACAGACCGATACCGCCCGCCCACAGGCGCCGCTCCGTCCACTCCTCCTCCACCCGCAGCTGGACCTGTACGTCCACCTGCTTCAGGGAGGCCTCCGCGCCGGCCGCGTACACGACGGCGGTGGCGCGGCGCAGCGGATAGACGTCGAAGCCCTCGATGAACTGCGAGCTGCGCCAGTCGATGAAGGCGCTCTCGCCGTCCGGGCCGACCCTCACGTCGATCTGGCCGTCCTCCAGATGGATGCCGTAGTGCCGCGCGCCACGGTTCTCGACGGTGACACGGAGCGTGAAGTAGGTCAGCCCTTCTGCCGCGTCGTCACGTCCACGTGGCGGCTCGGCGGCGGCCAGGCTGTGGACGCGGACACGCAGACCGGCATGTTCGTCGTACTCCTGCCAGTCCCCGACCACGTTCGGCTCGTACACGGTGCACCCTCTCGACCTCAGAGAGCTGCTTCCTATCTGTGTGCTCAGCGCACTGTCAAATGAGCAGAATGCGCTGTGGCCAGCGTTTTCGCCCGCTTGATCACTGATCAAGCCGTGCGCAGGAAGAATCCGCTTTCCGGCCGTCGAATCCTGGACAGCAGCGTGCCGCACATCACGTCCCGTCCAAGATCAGCGGGCGAGCCGTCCGAGCAGGGAGGAAGCGGCGGCGATGCCCAGGGCGGCGGCCACCAGCAACACGGCGAAGTCGGTGCCCAGATGGGACGGGGTGCCGAGCAGCAGCCCGCGCAGCGCGTCCACTTCGTAGCTCAGCGGGTTCACCTTGCTCACCGCCTGGAGCCAGCCGGGCATGATCGCCACCGGGTAGAGGGCGTTGGAGCCGAAGAACAGCGGCATGGTGATCGCCTGTCCGAAGCCCATCAGCCGGTCCCTGCTGAGCACGATGCCGGCGATGGTCATCGACAGACAGGAGAAGAAGGCCGAGCCGAGGATCACGATCGCGCCGACGCCGATGAGCTTCAGCGGGTTCCAGGTCAGCGCCACTCCGAGGATCGCGGCGATGACGACCACGACGACGGCCTGGATCAGCGACTTCACCCCGGCCGCGAAGGCCTTGCCGGTGATCAGTGCCGAGCGCGGGGTGGGGGTGACGAGGAGCTTGTTGAGGATGCCGGCGTCGCGTTCCCAGATGATCTGGATGCCGTAGAAGATGGCGATGAACATCGCGGACTGGGCGATGATGCCCGGGGCCAGGTAGTCGATGTAGGGGATGCCGCCGGTGGGGATCGCCTTGATGCGGGTGAAGGTCTGGCCGAAGATCAGCAGCCACAGGGCGGGTTGGACGGCGCGGGTGTACAACTCGGTGCGGTCGTGGCGGAGTTTCTGGAGTTCGACCGCGCACATCGCGATGACGCGGGCGGGCAACAGGCGCCAGCCGGCCCGGGGTTGGGGCGGGGTCAGGAGAAGGTTCAGGTCGTTCTCAAGGGCTGGGTCAGCCGACGCGGTTCGCGGTGCGGCGGGTGCTTCGGACATCGCGGAAACCTCCTGACTGGTCTTCGAGACCGCTGCCGGCTATGTCCCGGAAGACGTCCTCAAGGGTGGGCAGCGGATCGGTGGCGGGGGCGCCCTCGGCGCGGCGGCGTTCGCCGAGGCCCTCGCGGAGCTGCTCCGGGGTGCCCAGGGCGCGGATGCGGCCGCGGTGCATCAGGCCGACGCGGTCGCAGTACTGGTCGGCCTCGTCCATGTAGTGGGTGGTGACCAGGACGGTCATGCCGGTCGCCTCGCGCACGGCGGTGATGTGCTCCCACACGCTGGTGCGGGCGATCGGGTCGAGGCCGATGGTGGGCTCGTCGAGGATGAGCAGGCGGGGCGCGCTGACCAGGGCCTGCGCGAGTTCGAGGCGGCGGACCATGCCGCCGGAGTACGTGTTGGCGAGCCGGTCGGCGGCGTCGGTGAGGTCGACCGCCCGCAGCGCCTGGGCGACGCGTGCGGCACGTTCTCTGCGCGGCACGTCGAAGACGCGGGCGAAGAGAGCGACGTTCTCGCGTCCGGTGAGCCCGCTGTCGGCGGACAGCTGCTGCGGGACGTAGCCGAGCATGCGGCGCACCGACATCTGTTCCTTGGCCGTGTCGTGGCCGAAGACATGGACCATGCCCGCCGGGACCGGCAGGAGGGTGGTGATACAGCGGATCGCCGTGGTCTTCCCGGCGCCGTTGGGGCCGAGCAGTCCGAAGACCTCGCCCTCCCCCACGTTCAGGTCGAGCCCGTCGACCGCGGTCGTCTCGCCGAAGGAATAGGCGAGCCGGGTGCAGCTGACGGCTGCGGACCGCCCGGTGGCGGTCGCGGTGGCAGTGGCGGTGTCATTGGCAGCGTCGATGTCCGGCGTCATGACTCCTCGGCCTCCTCGTGCAGATTGACGGCCAGTTGGCGCAGGGCCGGGAGTGCCGCGCGCAGCGCGTCCCGGTCCGCCTGGTCGAGACGGTCCACCTGTCCGCGGACGAGCGCCGCGCGTCGTGCGTGCCAGTCACTGAGGCGCGTCTTGGCGGTCTCGGTGAGCTGGAGGCGGGCGGCGCGCCGGTCGGCGGGGTCCGTCTCGCGGATCATGAAGCCGTCCCGGACGAGCTGGTTGACGAGCGTCGACACCGAGTTGCTCGCGAGGAACAGCTCCTTGGCCGCGTCCGAGATGCCGATACCGGGCCGGACCTCGACCAGCCGCAGCAGCTCCACCTCGGCGCCGCGCAGCCGCGGCATGGTCATCTCGCTGCGCAGTCGTCTGCGGATCAGCCGCTGGACACCGACGAGCGCGTCGGCCAGCTCTTCAGGGAAGTTCTCCGTCTCCACACCCGGAGATTACCTCTTTAGCAGAGGTAACTAACCCAAAAGGATGGTCAAGACCCGTGCTCGGGAGGCACCGGGACCGCTTCCGGTTGGACACTGGGTGGAGACCGGTGGCCGCCGGTCCACGAGATCGGAACGCGACTGCCATGAACCACGACAGGAAACCGTCCCCCGGGAAGCCGGACGCCGTCTCCACGCGTTCGGTGTTCGGCGCCCCCTGCTGGGTGAGCCTCACGAGCCGCGACGTGGAGACGACCGAGGCCTTCTACGAGGCCGTGTTCGGCTGGAAGTGGCGCTCGGCCAGCCTCGGCGACCGCTTCCGGATCGCCACGGCGAACGACATGCCGGTGGCCGGCCTGGCCGCGGTGGCCACCATGTGGCAGGTCGCGGTCGCCTGGACGCCGTACTTCGCCGTGCCCGACGCGGATGTGGCCACGGCCCGGGTCCGGGAGCGCGGCGCGACGGTCGCCGTGGGACCGCTCTCCTTCCCGCCCGGCCGCGCGGCCCTGCTCGGCGACCGGGACGGCGCGACCTTCGGCATCTGGGAGGGCGACCTCGTCGGCGGCTGGGAGACCTGGCGCCGCTCGGCCCCGGCCTTCGTCCGGCTGCACACCCGGGACGCCTTCGACGCGGCGATCTTCTACGGCGAGGTCCTCGACTGGGCGACGGCGGACCCGGCGAGCTGCGAGGTCCGGTACGAGGGCGGCGAGGTGGTTCTGCGCAGCGGCGGGAACGTCGTGGCCCGCATCGAGTCGGGCGCCCTGGAGGCGGCTCCCGATCCGACCGTCCGGCCGCACTGGCAGGTCCACTTCGCGGTCTCGGACATCAGGTCGTGCGCACGGGTCACGGAGGCGTACGGCGGGAGTGTCCTGCGGGAGAACCGCACCGAGGCCGTCCTGCGCGACCCCGACGGCGCCCGCTTCACGGTCACCTCCCGCGACGCCCCCTGACCCCACCCTCACCCTCCCGAGCGGGCCGCGACAACAGCACCAGACTGCGCTCCGCTACGGCCATCTCGGTGCCGGCCTTGTGTTCCGTCTCGTCCGGGGTGCCCTGCGGCTCGGCGGTGTCGATCAGGGTCGTCCAGCGCTCGCCGTAGGTGACGTCGGGCAGGCGAAAGCCGACGGGTTCCCAGTAGCTGTTCAGCAGGAGCAGGAACGAGTCGTCGACGACGGGTCCGCCGTGCGGGTCGCGTTCGGCGATGGCGTCACCGTTGAGGAACACGCCCACGCAGTGCGCGTCGGAGCGCTGCCAGTCCAGGTCGGCCATCTCGCGCGCGTCGGGCAGGAACCACACCAGGTCGGGCAGCGGCTGCCCGGCGTGCACGGCGGTCTCGCCCCGGAAGAACCGGCGGCGCCTCAGCACCGGATGCGCGGCGCGCAGCCCGATGACATACCGCGTGAAGTCGGCGAGTTCGCGCTGCTCGCCCGTCAACTCCCAGTCGATCCAGGAGACTTCGTTGTCCTGGCAGTAGGCGTTGTTGTTGCCGCCCTGGGTGCGGCCCAGTTCGTCGCCGTGGCTGAGCATCGGGATGCCCTGCGAAAGGAGCAGCGTGGCAAGGAAGTTGCGCTGCTGACGCCCGCGCAGTTCAAGAACGGCGGGATCGCCCGTCTCCCCCTCGGCCCCGCAGTTCCAGGACCGGTTGGTGCTCTCACCGTCCCGGTTCCCCTCCCCGTTGGCCTCGTTGCGCTTGTCGTTGTACGAGACCAGGTCGCGCAGGGTGAACCCGTCGTGCGCGGTGACGAAGTTGACGCTGGCGCGCGGTCGGCGCCGGCTGTGCTGGTACAGGTCGGAGGACCCGGTGAGCCGGGACGCGAACTCGCCGAGCGTGTGCTCGCCGCCCCGCCAGAAGTCCCGTACGGCGTCCCGGTACCTGCCGTTCCACTCCGACCACAGCGGCGGGAAGTTGCCCACCTGGTAGCCGCCCTCGCCCACGTCCCACGGCTCGGCGATCAGCTTGACGCGGCTGATCACCGGGTCCTGCTGGATCAGGTCGAAGAACGCCGACAGCCGGTCCACCTCATGGAACTGCCGGGCCAGCGTGGCCGCGAGGTCGAAGCGGAAGCCGTCGACGTGCATCTCGGTGACCCAGTAGCGCAGCGAGTCCATGATCAGCTGAAGGACGTAGGGGTGCCGCATCAGCAGGCTGTTCCCGGTGCCCGTCGTGTCGTAGTAGTGGCCCCAATCGCCGTCCACCAGACGGTAGTAGGAGGCGTTGTCGATGCCCCGGAAGGACAGGGTGGGGCCCTTCTCGTTGCCCTCGGCGGTGTGGTTGTAGACCACGTCGAGGATGACTTCGAGCCCGGCGGCGTGCAGCGCCTTCACCATGGACTTGAACTCGGTTACCTGGCGCCCGCGTTCGCGGTGCGCGGCGTAGGCGTTGTGGGGCGCGAAGAAGCCGATGGTGTTGTAGCCCCAGTAGTTGGACAGGCCGCGGTCCTGGAGCACGCCGTCCTGCACGAACTGGTGCACCGGCATCAACTCGACCGCGGTGACGCCGAGTTGGACGAGATGCTCGACGACGGCCGGGTGCGCGAGTCCCGCGTACGTCCCGCGGAGTTCCTCGGGGACCTCCGGGTGGGTGCGGGTCAGCCCCTTCACATGGGCCTCGTAGATCACCGTGTCGGCGTACGGACGCCGGGGCGGCCGGTCGTCGCCCCAGTCGAACGCCGGGTCGGTGACCACGCCGAGCATGCCGTGCCCGGCGCTGTCACCGGTTGCCGGTCCTGCCGAACGCTCGTACAGCGAGGGGTCGTTGTCGATCTGTCCGTCCACCGCCCTGGCGTACGGGTCGAGGAGCAGTTTCGCCGGGTTGCAGCGGTGTCCGGCGGCCGGAGCCCACGGACCGTGCACCCGATAGCCGTAGCGCTGCCCCGGCCCGATGCCCGGCAGATAGCAGTGCCAGACGAAACCGTCGGCCTCGGTGAGCGCGATGTCCCGGTGCCGGCCGTCGTCGCCGACGAGGACGAGGTCGACGCGTTCGGCGACTTCGCTGAACAGGGCGAAGTTGGTGCCCGTCCCGTCGTATGCGGCTCCCAGGGGAAAGGGGTGCCCGTTCCAGACGGGCACCCCTTTCCGGGACGGGCTCGCGGTCACTTGGCGTCCTCCAGGACGCCGTGCGTCGGGCGGGCCGGCAGTGCGTCCGGTGCCTCGCGGGGAAGTTGGAGCGTCTCCCGCAGGCGCGGCGCGGGCGTCCTGGGGACCCGCGGAACGCGTTCGCCGCTGCGGGCGCGCTGCGAGAACCAGATGACCTTGCTCCCGGTGTCGGTGGCGCAGCAGCCCCAGCCGTCGCTCATCGCGGCGATCCGGGCGAGACAGGCGCGCAGGTCCTGGTCCGGGCGGAGATCGCGGTCGTTGTCGCCGATGGCGGTGATCAGGTGCTGGCCGTTCCACCACAGCTCTATCGACGTGTGCTTGTCCGTGGCGTGCTCGTCGATGGCCCGCAGCAGCAGCTCGGCGCCGCGGCAGACGGGATTCACGAGGATCTCCAGGTCCCACAGGCGGAGATGGGCGGCCAGGATGCGCCTGACCTGCCCGACCCGTTCCGGACTGACGTCCACATCGAGGTGGTAGTAGCAGGGCACTGCGGTCTTCATCGTCGTTGGCTCCCTACCGGCGAAGCTCACGCTTCCCCTCGCCCTGCGGGGCCGGGGCCCCGAACACGAAGCGTGAGCAATGATCGCTTCTGAGTCAGCTCCAGAGTGCGAGCGCTAGGCCATTCGTGCAACACGAGCGACGGGTGAGGTAGTTGAAGAACCAACAAGACGCTTGGTCACCACGTGTGCACCATGAGTGAAAGCCTCGACTGCCGTGACGGAGCCATGACCCTCCGCGCACGGCCGCCACCCGACGGTCGGGAACCGCGGTCCGCCGAGGCGAAAGGTGAACAGCGCCATGCTGCTACCCGCCAAGGCCGAAGTCGCCCGCCAACTGCGGCGCTATCGGGCGTGGGAACGCGTGATGCTCGCATCGCCGGGCGACCGGACGGTACGAGCCACCTTCGAGGACTCGGGCTACACCTTGTGCGTGCTGATGGGGAAACGCTGCGCGCGCGAGGCCGCGGAAGCCGCCGAACGCTTTCTGCGCGGCGGCCTGAGCACGTACCAACAGGAGCAGAACGCCCGCCCCCGTACGACGGCCGTCGGGCACCGCGGGCCGCCCGTCGCGGTCGATCGGCGTTCCCCGGCGGGAAGGTAGTCCCCCGTCCGGCGCAGCTTGCACCCACGGCCGGGCGAACAGCCCGGCCTCCGGCACGACGGAGGTGAGACCCATGAACGCGACCCCGGCAGCCATCGGCCGCATTCCGGTACGTGACGTACGCCCGTCCGTGGACAGCGGCGCACGCCCGGCGAAGGCGGTGGTCGGCGAGACGTTCCAGGTCACCGCCACCGTCTTCCGCGAGGGCCACGACACGATCGGCGCCAACGCCGTGCTCTACGACCCGGACGGCCGCCCCGGCCCATGGACCCCGATGCGGGAACTCACCCCCGGCAGCGACCGCTGGGGCGCCGAGGTCACGCCTTCCACGACAGGCCGTTGGTCCTACGTCGTGGAGGCCTGGGGCGACCCCATCGCGACCTGGTGCCGGGCCGCCCGCATCAAGATCCCGGCCGGCATCGACGTCGGCCTGATGCTGGAGGAGGGCGCGGAGCTGTACGCGCGCGCCGCAGCCGGGGCGCCCGAGGGCCCGGCCCGCGCCACGATGCTGGCCGCCGCGGAGACGCTGCGCGACGACACGCTGCCGGTGGGGACGCGGTTCGTGGCCGCGTTGACGCCGGGTGTGGACAGGGTGCTGGAGCGGTATCCGCTGCGGGAGTTGGTGACGGTTTCCGAGCCTCGCTCTCTGGTGGTCGAGCGGGAAAGGGCGTTGTGCGGCGCCTGGTACGAGTTCTTCCCGCGCTCCGAGGGCACTCCGGCCCAGCCCCACGGCACGTTCCGTACAGCCGCGAAACGGCTGGACGGGATCGCGGCGATGGGCTTCGACGTGGTGTATCTGCCGCCGATCCATCCCATCGGGAGCACCTTCCGCAAGGGCCCGAACAACACCCTCTCCGCCGGTCGTGAGGACGTCGGTGTCCCGTGGGCGATCGGCTCACCGGAGGGCGGCCACGACGCGATCCACCCCCAGCTGGGCACGCTGGAGGACTTCGACGCGTTCGTCGCGCGGGCCGCCGAGCTGGGCATGGAGATCGCGCTGGACTTCGCGCTCCAGTGCTCCCCCGACCACCCGTGGGTGGACAAGCACCCGGAGTGGTTCCACCACCGCCCCGACGGCACGATCGCCTACGCGGAGAACCCGCCGAAGAAATACCAGGACATCTACCCGATCGCCTTCGACCGGGACATGGACGGCCTGATCACCGAGACCGTCCGCGTGCTGCGCCACTGGATGGACCACGGGGTGCGGATCTTCCGCGTCGACAACCCGCACACCAAACCGGTCGTCTTCTGGGACCGGGTCATCGCGGACATCAACGGCACCGACCCGGACATCATCTTCCTGGCCGAGGCGTTCACCCGCCCCGCGATGATGCACACGCTCGCGCAGATCGGCTTCCAGCAGTCGTACACCTACTTCACCTGGCGCAACGCGAAACAGGAACTCACCGAATACCTCAGCGAGTTGTCCGGCGAAGCGGCCGCCTACATGCGGCCCAACCTCTTCGTGAACACCCCCGACATCCTGCACGAGTTCCTCCAGGAGGGCGGCCGCCCGGCCTTCGAACTGCGCGCGGTACTGGCCGCCACCCTCTCCCCGACCTGGGGTGTCTACAGCGGCTACGAACTATGTGAGAACGCCGCTCTCCGGCCGGGCAGCGAGGAGTATCTCGACTCGGAGAAGTACCAACTCCGCCCGCGCGACTGGGAGTCCGCCGAGCTGGAAGGACGTAGCATCGCGCCATTGCTGGGCAAGCTCAACGACATCCGGCGCCGTCACCCTTCGTTGCACCAGCTCAGGAATCTCCGCTTCCACCGGACGGACAACGACGCGCTGATCGCGTACAGCAAGACATCGGGTGTGGACACGGTTCTGGTGGTCGTCAACCTGGATCCGCACCATACCCAGGAGGCCACGGTCTCGTTGGACATGCCGCAACTCGGCCTGGAATCAAACGAATCCATGTCGGTGTGCGACGAACTGACGGGTGAGTCCTATCAGTGGGGCAGGAGCAACTATGTGCGTCTGGAACCCGGCCGGGCTCCCGCGCACGTGTTCCACGTCCGGCGGTCCACACAGAGCGGAGGGTCAAGAGCTTCATGACTGTCAACGAACCGGTCCACGACACCTTCGAGGACACTCCCGCCAAGGACCGGGACCCCGAGTGGTTCAAACGCGCCGTCTTCTACGAGGTCCTGGTCCGCTCCTTCCAGGACAGCAACGGCGACGGCGTCGGTGACCTCAAGGGCATCACCGCCAAACTCGACTACCTCCAGTGGCTCGGCGTCGACTGCCTCTGGCTACCCCCCTTCTTCAAATCCCCACTCCGCGACGGCGGTTACGACGTCTCCGACTACACCGCCGTACTCCCCGAGTTCGGCGACCTCGCCGACTTCGTCGAGTTCGTCGACTCCGCCCACCAGCGGGGCATGCGCGTCATCATCGACTTCGTCATGAACCACACCAGCGACCAGCACCCGTGGTTCCAGGAGTCGAGGAAAGACCCCGACGGGCCCTACGGCGACTACTACATGTGGGCCGACGACGACAAGCAGTACCCCGACGCCCGCATCATCTTCGTCGACACCGAAGCGTCGAACTGGACCTTCGACCCCGTCCGCAAGCAGTACTTCTGGCACCGCTTCTTCTCCCACCAACCGGACCTCAACTACGAGAACCCGGCCGTGCAAGAGGAGATCCTGGCCGCCCTCCGCTTCTGGCTCGACCTCGGCATCGACGGCTTCCGCCTCGATGCCGTCCCCTATCTCTATGCGGCCGAAGGCACCAACTGCGAGAACCTGCCCGCCAGTCACGACTTCCTGAAGCGCGTCCGCCGAGAGATCGACGCGATGTATCCGGACACCGTGCTGCTGGCGGAGGCGAACCAGTGGCCCGAGGACGTCGTCGACTACTTCGGCGACTACCAGGGCGGCGGCGACGAATGCCACATGGCATTCCACTTTCCCGTCATGCCCCGCATCTTCATGGCAGTCCGCCGGGAGTCCCGCTACCCCGTCTCGGAAATCCTCGCCAAAACCCCTGCCATTCCCTCGGGTTGCCAGTGGGGCATCTTCCTGCGCAACCACGACGAGCTGACCCTGGAGATGGTCACCGACGAGGAACGCGACTACATGTGGGCCGAGTACGCCAAGGACCCACGTATGCGCGCCAACATCGGCATCCGCAGGCGCCTCGCGACCTTGCTCGACAACGACCGCAACCAGATCGAACTCTTCACGGCCCTGCTGCTGTCGCTCCCCGGCTCGCCGATCCTCTACTACGGCGACGAGATCGGCATGGGCGACAACATCTGGCTCGGCGACCGCGACGCCGTCCGCACCCCCATGCAGTGGACCCCCGACCGGAACGCGGGCTTCTCCTCCTGCGATCCAGGACGCCTCTTCCTGCCGACCATCATGGACCCCGTCTACGGCTATCAAGTCACCAACGTCGAGGCGTCGATGTCGTCGCCCTCCTCGCTGCTGCACTGGACCCGCCGCATGATCGAGATCCGCAAGCAGAACCCGGCGTTCGGCCTCGGCTCGTACACGGAGCTCCAGTCGTCGAACCCGGCGGTGATCGCGTTCCTGCGCGAGTACGAGGACGACCTCGTCCTGTGCGTGCACAACTTCTCGCGGTTCGCGCAGCCCACCATGCTCGATCTGCGGGAGTTCGACGGCCGGCATCCCGTGGAGCTGATCGGCGGGGTGCGTTTCCCCGCCATCGGTGAACTGCCGTATCTGCTGACGCTCGCGGGGCACGGCTTCTACTGGTTCCGGCTCCCGCGAGCCAATTCCCGTATCGGCCGACGACTTTGAGGATGTGCAGGAGAAAGGACGCGTCACCATGCCGAAGACCGCACCCCTCCGACTGAGCGGCCCCGGCGTCGACCGGCCTCCGGCCACGCTCGCCGGGCTGCTGCGCGAATGGCTGCCCGGGCAGCGCTGGTTCGCCGGCAAGGACCGGCCGGTGGCCGACCTCGACGTGCTGTCCACCACGGAACTCTTCCCGGGCTGCCTTCATCTGCTGGTCCGCACCTCCCACACCGGGGTCCCCGCGCCGGGTGGCACTCCCCCGCCCGGCGACTGCTACCAACTCCTGCTGGGCGTACGGGAACACGTCTCGCCGCGGCTCGCCCGGGCCTTCATCGGGCGTGTGCAGGAGGGTCCGTTGGCCGGGCTCGCGGTCTACGACGCGCTACAGGATCCGCGGTCGGCGGAGCTGTTGCTGGAGCGGCTGCGGCATCCCGGTACGACGGGTCCCCTGCACTTCGAGGCGGACCCGTCGGCGTCCGTGCCCGCCGGACTCGCGCCCCGGCTGCTGGGTGCCGAGCAGTCCAACTCCTCGCTGGTGTACGGCGATCGGTTCATCCTGAAGGTGTTCCGGCGCATCCAGTCCGGCGTCAATCCGGACCTGGAGCTGCCGGGGGCGCTGGCGGCACAGGGCTGCAAGCGGGTCCCCGCGCCGGTGGCGTGGTTCCGGACGGCCGAACCACGCGCCGCGACACTCGGCGTGCTCCAGCCGTTCCTGCCGGACGCCTCCGACGGCTGGGCGCTCGCGCTGCGCGCACTCGCCGACAGTGACGAATTCACCACCGAGGCTCATGAGTTGGGGCAGGCCACCGCCGATGTCCATCTCGCGCTGGCCGCGGCCTTCCCGTCCGGCGGCGGTCCCCTCGCCGAGAACGACCGTACGGCGGCGGCGATGACCGAGCGTCTGGAGGCCGCCGCGCACTCCGTGCCGGCGCTGCGGCCGTTCGTGCCGGGACTGCGGACCGCGTTCGGCGCGCTGGTCGGCCGTGACGCCGGGCCGCCCGCCCAGCGCATCCACGGCGATCTGCATCTCGGGCAGGTGCTGCGGGCCGGACGCGACTGGTTCGTCATCGACTTCGAGGGCGAGCCGTCCAAGCCGCTGGCCGAGCGGCGCAGCGCGCAGTCCCCGGTGCGGGACATCGCCGGCATGCTGCGTTCCTTCGACTACGCGGCCCGGCAGCGCCGTCCCTGGCGCCCGGAGTGGGCCCGCCGCTGCCGGGAGGCCTTCTGCGCGGGCTACGCGGCCCGGGCCGGCTGGGACCCCCGCACCAAGCACGCCCTGCTGCGCGCGTACGAGACGGACCGCGCTGTGTATGAAGTGCTGTACGAGGCCAGACACCGTCCGGACTGGCTTCCCGTACCCATGGCGGCGATCGAGCGTCTCGCCGTCCGAGGAGGCTGAACTCCGTGGCCCTGCGCGACACTTCACCTCAGGAGGCGGGCGGTCCGCCCGCGACCGTCGGCCCGGATACGGGCGAACAGACCGGGCCGGCCGCACCGGATGCCTCCGGCCCGGCCGTGCCTGGCCTGCCGGAGACCGGCGACCGGACCGTGACCGGGACACCGGAGACGAGCGGCTCGCCCACGACCGCTCCGGCTCCCCTGGGCGCGGGCGGTCCCATGGCATCCGCCCCCTTGGACCCGGCCGCCCGCGACCGCCTGCTCGCGGGCGCCCACCACGACCCGCACGCGCTGCTCGGCGCGCATCCGGTGCCGGGCGGGACCGTCTTCCGGGCGCTGCGTCCGTACGCCCGTGCCGTGAGCGTCGTGATCGACGGTTTCCGCACCCCGCTCACCTCGGAGGGCGGCGGCCTCTTCTCCGCCGTACTCCCGCTCGACACGCTCCCGGCGTACACGCTGCTGGTGTCGTACGCGGAGGGCGACGAGCACGAGGTCCACGATCCGTACGGCTTTCTGCCCGCCCTCGGTGAACTCGACCTGCACCTCATCAAGGAGGGGCGCCACGAGGAGTTGTGGAAGGCGCTCGGCGCGGAGCCGATGACGCACGCAGACGTGGCCGGTACCCGCTTCACCGTGTGGGCGCCGAATGCCCAAGGGGTGCGCATCGCCGGGGACTTCAGCTCCTGGGACGGTACGGCCTTCCCGATGCGGTCGCTCGGTTCGTCGGGCGTGTGGGAGCTGTTCCTGCCGGGTGTGGGCGAGGGGGCCCGCTACAAGTTCGAGATCACCTCCCGGAACGGCGAGCGCTTCCTGAAGGCCGACCCCATGGCCCGTCGCACCGAAGTGCCGCCCGCCACCGCGTCCATCGTGACGGCCTCGCACTACGAGTGGGGCGACGAGGACTGGCTGGCCCGCCGGACGGAAACCCCGGTCCACGAGGCGCCCATCTCGGTCTACGAGGTCCATCTCGCGTCCTGGCGACAGGGCTTGACGTACCGTCAGCTCGCCGTCGAGCTGCCCGCGTACGTGAACGAACTGGGCTTCACCCACGTCGAGTTCATGCCGGTGGCCGAGCACCCCTTCGGCGGTTCCTGGGGCTACCAGGTCACCGGTTTCTACGCGCCGACCTCCCGCCTGGGCACCCCGGACGACTTCAAGTTCCTGATCGACGCGTTCCACCAGGCCGGTATCGGCGTGATCATGGACTGGGTTCCGGCGCACTTCCCCAAGGACGACTGGGCGCTGGCCCGGTTCGACGGGGAGCCGCTGTACGAACCCGGGGACGAACGGCGGGCCGAGCACCCGGACTGGGGGACGTACGAGTTCGACCTCGGACGCACCGAGGTACGCAACTTCCTTGTGGCGAACGCCGTCTACTGGTGCCAGGAGTTCCACATCGACGGCCTGCGCGTGGACGCCGTCGCCTCGATGCTCTACCTCGACTACTCACGCGACTCGGGCCAGTGGACCCCGAACGTCCATGGCGGGCGCGAGGACCTGGACGCGATGACCTTCCTCCAGGAGATGAACGCGACCGTGTACCGCAGGGTGCCCGGTGTCGTGACGATCGCCGAGGAGTCCACCGCCTGGGACGGGGTGACCCGGCCGACCGACACCGGCGGGCTGGGCTTCGGGTTCAAGTGGAACATGGGGTGGATGCACGACTCGCTCGACTACATGTCGCACGAGCCCGTCCACCGCAAGTTCCACCACCACGAGATGACCTTCTCCATGGTGTACGCCTACAGCGAGAACTACGTCCTCCCGATCTCCCACGACGAAGTCGTCCACGGGAAGCAGTCGTTGGTGTCGAAGATGCCGGGCGACTGGTGGCAGCAACGCGCCAACCACCGCGCATATCTGGGATTCATGTGGGCCCACCCCGGCAAGCAACTCCTCTTCATGGGCCAGGAGTTCGCCCAGGGCGCCGAATGGTCCGAGTCCCACGGCCCCGACTGGTGGCTCCTGGATCCCGCCTACGACGCCGCACCCGACCACCGGGGCATCCAGGACCTCGTCCGCGACCTCAACACCACCTATCGCGCCACCCCCGCCCTCTGGCAGCGCGACACCGACCCCGGCGGCTTCCGCTGGGTGATGGGTGACGCGGCCGAGGACAACGTCTTCGCGTTCCTCAGGTTCGACACGGAGGGCTCGCCGCTCCTCGCGGTCAGCAACTTCTCCCCCGTCGTACGCCATGACTACCGGCTCGGTGTCCCCGACGAGATCCCCGCCTGGCAGGAAACCCTCAACACGGACGCCGCGGTCTACGGCGGCAGCGATGTCACGAACCCCGACCCGATCAAACCGGAGGACGGCCATATCCGGCTCACCCTCCCGCCCCTCGCGACGGTGTGGCTGACACCGGGGTGACATCCTGCTCGCATGCCGACACCGATCCATTCTGATACCGCCCAAGTAACCGGCCTGCACCTGGAGTTGCGGGACGTCACGCAGGAAGTACGGGGCGCCGGGCGGGTGTTGGACGACGTGTCCTTCGAGGTCGGAGCCGGGCGGCTGACGGTCATCGCGGGCAGCAGCGGCGCGGGCAAGACCGTGCTGTTGCAGACCCTCGCGGGGCTCCAGGGCCCGACCTCGGGGGACGTACTGCACGACGGGGCCCAACCCGGGCCGCCCGGGCCGGAGTTCGGGTTCGTACCGCAGGAGGACGTCATCCACCGTGAGCTGCCGTTGCGGCGCACGCTGGAGTACGCGGGACGGCTGCGGATGCCGGGTGAGACGGTGTCGGCGCGGGTTGCGGAGGTGCTCGACGTCCTCGGTCTTGCCCAGCGCGCCGACACGCCGGTGCGCGCGCTGAGCGGCGGGGAGCGCAAACGGGCTTGTATCGCCGCCGAGTTGCTGACCCGGCCCCGGGTGCTGTTCCTCGACGAGCCCACGTCCGGGCTCGATCCGGTCACCGGGGCCGCGCTGCTGGCGACCTTGCGCGGTCTGGCCGAGTCCGGGACCACCGTCGTCCTCACCACCCATGTGCTGGCCGATCTGCCGCGCTGCGATCAGGTCGTGTTCCTGTCGCCGGGCGGGGCGGTCGCGTTCGTGGGGGCGCCGGACGCGCTGCTCGGGGCGTTCGGTGCGGAGACGGCGGAGGACGTGTACGCGGCGGTGGCGGAAGGGAGACGCGCCGAGCGCGCCGCCCCGGTGCCGCGCGCGGAGCGGGCGCCGGCGCCTGTCGCGCACCGTCCGCAGCGCGTCGGTGCCGTACGCCAGTGGGCGCTGCTGACCCGTCGTACGACGGCGCTGCTGGTGCACAACCGGCTGTCGGTCGCCGTGTTCGTGGGGTCGCCGGTGATGATCGTGGCGATGTTCGCGGTGTTGTTCCGAGCGCGCGCGTTCAATCCGGCGGCGCCCGATCCGGGGTCCACGGCGATGATCATGTTCTGGATCGCGTTCGGGGCGTTCTTCTTCGGGCTGACGTACGGACTGCTTCAGATCTGCACGGAGTTGGCGGTGCTGCGCCGTGAGTGGCTGGCCGGGGTGCGGATCGGGCCGTATGTCGCCTCGAAGCTGACCACCGTCCTGCCTGTGCTGGCGGCGGCGGACGCGCTGCTCCTGGCGGTGCTGCGCGCGCTGGACCGGCTGCCGGCGGCGGGCTGGGACACGTACGCCTCGCTGTTCCTCACGAGTGTGCTGGCCTCGGCCGCGGCGCTCGCCCTCGGGCTGCTCACCTCGGCGGCGGTCACGGATCCGGGGCAGGCGACCCTGATGCTGCCGTTGCTCTGTTTCCCGCAGGTGCTGTTCTCGGGGGCGTTCGTGCCGGTGCCGCGCATGGCGTCCGTCGGGGAGGCGATCAGCTGGGCGATGACCAACCGCTGGGCCTTCGAGGCACTGGGCAGCGCGATCGGCCTGGAGAGCCTGTGGCGCGACGGCAACTCCCTTGCGGGACCACCGCTGTTGCGCTCGTACGGTGACTCGTTCGCGCATCCGGCGGGGCGCGGCTGGCTGATCCTCGCGGGGTTCGCCGTGCTGTTCCTGGCGGCGACCTGGGCGGTGCTGGTGCGCAAGTGCCGTCAGGGGGTGGCTGCGGCGCGCTCGGGGCGGTGAGACGCCCCTTCTCGGACTGTGAGGCGCCCCCAGCAGTCACTCAGCAGCCCGCCCGGTCCGCGAGGCCGGCCACCGTCGGTACGCGGTCGCGGTACGTGTCCGCGACGAACTCCAGGAACCTTTCCACGTCCCTGGGTTGCGAGGAGACGCCCACCGAGACCCGGACCGCACCGGCCGACGGCAGCCCCAGCACGTCCAGGTACTCCTCCAGGGAGCCCAGCGGTTTGCGGGCCGCCGAGCGCAGGCTGCGCAAGGGCAACGCGAACGCGGCTTCCCCGGCGCCCGGGTTGCAGAAGCAGCCGTAGCGGAGCGAGATGCGGTGCTCGGCGCTGTCCTGGGAGACGACGCGTTCGTCGATCACCCGGCCGTCCGCGCCGAGGAGGTTGAGGGCGACGGTGCCACCGCGTGCGGGGCCGGTGCCGGTGGGGCCGTAGACCCGTGTCATCGGGGAGCCGTCGGTGTGGCGTAACCCGGCGATGCCGGTGAGGAGTTGGCCGGTCAGGCGGGCCACGTGATCGTGGACCCGGTCCATGCCGATGGTGTCGATCCACTCCAGGCCGGCCGTGATGTCGGGTATGGAGAGGAAGTTGACGGTGCCGTCCTCGAAGGCCGCCTCGCCGTCGGCGAGGACGTGCCACTGTGCCTGGGCGCTCGCGGCGTAGATGGTGCCGCCGGAGAACCAGGGGCGGCGCAGTCGGGCGAGGGCCTCGCGGCGGACGATCAGGCTGCCTATGCCGGTGGGGTAGCCGAACACCTTGTACCAGCTGACCACGGTGAAGTCCGGGTGGTACCGGGACAGGTCGAGGGGGTTGGTCGGCACGAACGCGGCGGCGTCGAGCAGGACGTCGTAGCCGTGTTCGTGGGCCGTGGCGATCCAGTCCAGGGAGTGCCGTACGCCGGTGAAGTTGCTCTGTGCCGGATAGGCGAGGAGTCCGCGTCGGCGCCTGCGGGCCGTGAGCGCGGTGCGCAGTCGCTCCTCGTCGATCGCCAACTCCTGGCCGTGGACCGGGACATACTCGGTCTTCGCGCCGCCTGCCCGTGCGTACTCCCGCAGTCCGTTCACGGAGTTGTGGTTGTCGAGGAGCATCACGAGCCTGCTGCCCGGGACGAACGGGTAGGACTCGCCGACCAGGTGCAGCGCGGCCGTCGCGTTCGCGGTGAACACCACCGTGTACTCGGCCGGGTCCGCGTGGAAGTGCCGGAGCACCGCGGCGCGGGCGTGGGCGAGCAGGTCGCCCGAGGCGCGGGAGGCGGGGCTCTCCGAGTGGGGGTTGCCGAAGACGCTTCCGGTGATGCGCTCGGCGCTGGCCCGGACGAGGGAGGCCGGGGCGAGTCCGGCGCCCGTGTAGTCGAGATAGGTGTGTCCATCGGCGTCCAGGTAGCCGAAGTCGTGCGCCCTCAACTCGCCCAGATCCACCGCGTTCATGGCCTCGTACCCCCCGCTTTGTCAGGTCGGTCCCACTCAACCATCAATCTCCGCACAGGCACTTCACGGTTCCCCTCACCAAACGCTCACACCTGGGCTAGATTCGAGCACCGTCGATAACAGCAATGGTCGGCAGAGTCACGCCCCGTACAACCCAGGAGCAGCGCATGCGCGACTTCGCCGTCGCTCCACCCCCCGCCTCCACCCTCAACGGCGGCCTCGCCGACAGCGTCTTCGAGACCGCGGTCCTCAATCCCACCCTTCCGCTGATCGCGCGCAAGCCGGACCCGACCTCCGCGGTGTGGGAGGAGGTGACGGCCGTCGAGCTGCGGGACGAAGTCGTCGATCTGGCAAAGGGGTTGATCGCCTCCGGGATATCGCCGGGCAGCCGGGTCGCGATCATGGCCCGCACCCGGTACGAGTGGACCGTGTTCAGCCACGCCCTGTGGGCGGTCGGCGCCGAGGTCGTGCCGGTGCATCCGACGTCCTCGCGGGAGCAGGTCGAGTGGATCCTGCGGGACGCCAACTGTGTGGCCGTGGTCGTGGAGGACGAGCAGGGCATCATGACCGTCGGCACGGTGTGTGCCGCGCTGCCGCTGCTGCGGCATGTCTGGCAGCTGGACTCCGGGGCGATGGCCCAGATCGTGGAGCGGGGCACGTACATCCCACAGACCACGGTGGACTCGCTGCGCCGGATCGTGATGCCGGACTCGACCGCGGTCATCGCCTACACCTCGGGCACCTCGGGCCGTCCCATGGGCTGCGCGCTGAGCCACCGCAGTCTGGCCAGCCCCTGCGACACGCTGCTCGCGGGCTGGTCGCACACGGCGGCGCCGCCCGGGGAACAGCCGGCCGTGCTGGCCTTCCTGCCGTTCTCGCACGTGTACGGGCTGATGATCCAGGGCCTGTGCATGCGCGGCGGCTGGCTGATGGCGCACGAGCCGGAGATGACCGAGGCGGCGCTGGTGTCGGCACTGCGCACCTTCCGGCCCACGTACCTGTACGCGGTGCCGTCCATCTTCGAGAAGATCTACAAGAACTTTCTCCGTACGGCCCAACAGCTCGGCCGGGGCGCCCTGTTCGAGCGGGCCGCCTCGACCGCGCGGGAGTTCGCCACGGCCGAGGAGCGGCAGAGACTCGGCCGGGGTTCGGGCCCCAGCTTCGACCTGCGGCTCCAACACGCCCTGTTCGAGCGGACCGTGTACCGCAAACTGCGTGCCGGGCTGGGCGGCCGGGTGGTCCGTGCCACGTCGGGCGGATCTCCGCTGAACCGTGAACTGTCCTTGTTCTACTCGGGCATCGGCATCCTCGTGCACGACGGCTACGGGCTGACGGAGACCGCCGGCGGGATCACGATGCAGCCGCTGGGCCGGGAGAAGATCGGCACGGTGGGGCAGGCGCTGCCGGGCACGGAGATCCGGGTCGCGGAGGACGGCGAGATCCTGGTGCACGGGCCCTCGGTGTTCCAGGGCTACATCAACGACGAGCGGGCGACGCGGGCCGCGGTCCACGCGGGCTGGCTGGCCACCGGTGATATCGGACGGCTGGACACCGAGGGGTATCTGACGATCACCGGCCGCAAGAAGGACATCATCATCACCAGCAGCGGCAAGAGCGTCGCGCCGGCCGCTCTGGAGAACCGGCTGCGGATGCATCCCCTGATCCATCAGGCGGTGGTCGTGGGCGACGACCGTCCCTGTGTGGGGGCGCTGCTCACCCTGGACCCGGAGTTCGTGGCGCACTGGCGTGCCGGACTGGCTCTTCAGAGCGACGCGCGGGGCCGGGAGGCGCGGGAGGAGAACGCGCTGCGGGAGGAGATCACGCGGGCCGTGGCGGCCGCCAACAGCCCTGTGGGGCGCGCCGAGTCGATCCGGGTGTTCCGGGTGCTCCCGCAGCCGTTCGACGTCGCGGGCGGGCTGCTGACGCCGTCGATGAAGCTGCGCAGGGACGCGATCGTGCGGCACTACGCGTTCGAGATCGACGCGATGTACCAGGCACGCGCGCGTGTCCCGCAGCAGTCGGCGGAGGAGCAGCTCGCGGGCTGGGACGACGCGGACAACGTGTTCCGCTAGGTCATCGGGCGGGGGTCACTCCGGCCGACGATCACTCCGGGCGGTGGGCGACGACCGCGAACATCGTGACGGACATGTGCAGCGCGCCGCGCTCGGCGGCCTCGGTGAGGTCGGCGTAGGCGCGGTCGCGCTGGGCCTCGGTCAGTGCGCCGCGGCGCACCGCGGACTCGCCGAGCATGCGGATCAGCGGCCAGGCCACCGACCGGTGGTCCTGGAGCAGCGCCTGCGAGCCGCGGTCGTCGACGACGAGTCCGGCGGCGCTCAGCTGGCCGACGAGCCGGCGTCCCGAGTAGGGGTTGGCCGCGCTGGTGAGGGCGCCGGAGGTGAACGCGGCCGTGACCTCGGGGTCGCCCGGGTGCAGGATCGTGGTCGCCCAGTCGGTGTCGAGCAGCGCCACGCGCCCGCCGGGGCGCAGCACGCGGGCCATCTCGGCGACGGCCTTGTCCGGTTCCGCGAGGTGCTGGAGCACCCGTTCGCACCAGACGACGTCCACGGAGGCGTCGGGCACGGGCAGGGACAGCGCGTCGCCGTCCGTGAAGCGGGCCGGGCTGCCGGCCGACGCGGCCCGCTCCTCGGCGACCGCGCGCAGCCCGGGGTTGGGTTCGACGCCGAGTGCCGACCCGTTCGAGCCGACGGCGGCGGCCAGTTCACGGGTGGTCGATCCGGTGCCGGCCCCGATGTCGAGGGCGCGTTCACCGCTGCCCGGGGCGAGTGCCTCGTGCGCCCATGCGCGCAGTCGTCGTACGCCTGGATTGGCTTCCTGGATGTCGAGCGCGGCCACCAGCCGCGACACGTCGCCGGTGTCGATGTTCTGGGTGCGGAAGCCTGACCCCGGCTCGGGCTGAGTGTGCGACATGGCGTGCACTCTACGGTCCGCGGCGATCGCCGCGGGATCGGTCAAAGGTCGTTCAGGTGCGCCATTTGTTCACACGTCCGCGGCGTACGAAGGGCGTCCGCGGGGCATGCTGGTGCTTCACGCGTACGTCTGCCTGCCGCGCTCAGCTGGCGGAACGGCTCCCGGCACGGTGGGATCGATGTGGTGCGAGGCAGCGATCCGGGGCAGGCGTACGGCGTCGAGGCAGACCGCCTGGAGCCGCAGAAGGGATGAACACCGTGACACGACCGAGGATCCTGGTGGTTGGCGCAGGCTTCGCAGGAGTGGAGTGCGTTCGCCGCCTGGAGAGGAAACTGACCCCGGAGGAAGCCGACGTCACGCTGGTGACGCCGTTCTCCTACCAGCTCTATCTGCCCCTGCTGCCCCAGGTCGCCTCCGGCGTCCTGACCCCGCAGTCGATCGCCGTCTCGCTGCGCCGCAGCAAGAAGTACCGCACCCGGATCATCCCGGGCGGCGCGATCGGTGTGGACATCAAGGCCAAGGTCTGTGTGATCCGCACGATCAACGACGAGATCGTGAACGAGCCCTACGACTACATCGTGCTCTCCCCCGGCAGCATCACCCGCACCTTCGACATCCCCGGGCTGACCGATCACGCCTTCGGGATGAAGACCCTCGCCGAGGCCGCCTACATCCGCGACCACGTCATCACGCAGCTGGACCTCGCGGACGCGAGCGACGACCCGGCGGAGAAGGCCTCGCGGCTCCAATTCGTGGTGGTGGGCGGTGGTTACGCCGGCACGGAGACGGCCGCCTGCCTCCAGAAGCTGACGCACGCCGCGGTCAAGCGCTACCCGCGGATCGACCCGAGTCTGATCAAGTGGCACCTCATCGACATCGCGCCGAAGCTGATGCCCGAGCTGGGCGACAAGCTCGGCAAGAGCGCGCAGGAGATCCTCACCCGGCGCGGTATCGACATCTCCCTCGGCGTCTCGATCGCGAAGGCGGGGCCGGAGGAGGTCACCTTCACCGACGGCCGGGTGGTGCCGACCCGCACGCTGATCTGGACGGCCGGTGTGGTGGCCAGCCCGCTGATCGCCACGCTGGGCGCGGAGACGGTGCGGGGGCGGCTCGCGGTCACCTCCGACATGAACCTGCCCGGTCACGACGGGGTGTTCGCGCTCGGTGACGCGGGCGCGGTGCCGGACGAGGCCAAGGGCGGGGACGGCGCGATCTGCCCGCCGACCGCGCAGCACGCCATGCGGCAGGGCAAGGTGGTCGCCGAGAACGTGATCGCGACGCTGCGCAACCAGCCCCTGAAGCCGTACGTCCACAAGGACCTCGGGCTCGTCGTGGACCTCGGCGGCACGGACGCGGTGTCCAAGCCGCTCGGCATCGAACTGCGCGGTTTCCCCGCCCAGGTCGTGGCCCGCGGCTACCACTGGTCGGCGCTGCGCACGAACGTCGCCAAGGTCCGCGTCGCGACGAACTGGACGCTCAACGCGCTGGCCGGCGACGACTTCGTGCGCACCGGCTTCCAGGCCCGCAAACCGGCCACGCTGAAGGACTTCGAGTACACCGACTCGTATCTGTCGCCGGAGCAGGTACGGGAGCGCGTCGAAGGGTCCGGGACCCAGGAGCCGTAGCATCGGTGTCACGGATCTTGATGTGAACCTGGGGAGAGTACGGCGGCGTGAGGGCAGCGGGACGGGCGGCGTGGGCACGGGTGTGGGATCGCGTCGCGGCGTCCGATCCCGGGCTGCTGCGGCTGACGGCGGGGCTGCGGACGGTGTCCGCGATCGCGCTCACGCTGGCCGTGCTCTCCCTCCTGCGGGCCTCGGTGCCGCATCTGGTGGCCGGGGCGATGGCGGCGATGGTCTCCATGTTCGCCATCCGCGAGAAGCAGCGCGGACAGCAAGCGGTGACACTCGCCCAGGGGCTGCCCGTCGCCCTGGCCTCGGTGTCGCTGAGCGCGCTGCTGAACTCGCGGGTGGTCGCGGGTGACGTCTTCTTCGTCCTGCTGATCTTCGGCGCCGTCTACAGCCGCCGGTTCGGCGACCGCGGCACGGCGCTCGGGCTGATCGGCTTCCAGATCTACTTCCTGTCCCTGTTCGTCGGCGCGACCGTCTCCGCGCTGCCGCGGCTGTACGGCGTGCTCGGCGTCGCCTTCGTGTGCAGCGCGCTGGTGCGGTTCGCGCTGGTGCCGGAGACGCCCACGGGGACGCTGGACCGGCTGCGGCGGGCGTTCCGGGCGCGGTTCGCCCAGCTCGTGACCGCGCAGCTCGCGTTGCTCGACGCCGGTCCCGACGACATGGAGAAGGCCCTCGTCGACGTACGGGAGGGCACCGCGCGACTGCACGAGACGGCGCTGCTGATCCAGGGCCGGCTGGAGGACGGGACCTCCGACGAGACGGCGGCGCGGCTCGTGCAGCGCCGTATCGCGGACGCCGAGGTCGCCGCCGAGCGGCTCGGGCTCCTGCTGCTGACCGCGCGCAGCGCCGAGCGCGGCCACACGCTGACCCTGCACCTGCCGGGCGCGCCCGTCCCCGCCGGCGACCGGCTGCCCAAGCGGGACGAGACGACCGACACGCTGCGCCGCGATCTGGAGGCACTGCGCCTGCTCGTCCTGCGGCCGGCGGGCACGGACTCGGGCACGGGGCTGGCGCATGTGCGCAACCGGCTCCTCGGATATCGCGAGGAGGAGAACCTGCCGCCCGCGTCGGACGCCGTGCAGGACGTGTTCCGGGGCATCGGCGAGGCCGGGCGTGCGGTGCTGGGGCTGCGGATCGCCGTGGACGGGCCGCAGGACGAGTCGGAGGACACGCCCGCGACGACCCGCTCGCGCGAGGAGCTGGACGCGGAGGACGTCGCCATCGCGGGCAGCGAGGAGGCCGAGGGGGAGGACGCGGAGCGCACGGGACTGCGGCGCCCGACGACGCGGGCGGCCGTGCAGGTCGCCGTGGGATCCTCGCTGGCCATCATCGGCGGCGAGTTCCTGTCCAGCCAGCGCTGGTACTGGGCGGTACTGACCTGCTGGATCGTGTTCATCAACACCTCGTCGACCGGCGAGATCCTCGTCAAGGGCTACCGGCGGCTGCTGGGCACGGTCCTGGGTGTCGTGGCCGGTATCGGCCTCGCGGGCCTGGTCGGGCATCACACCTGGACGGCGTTCGCGCTGGTGCTGCTGTTCATCTTCGCGATGTTCTACACGGCACCGCTGTCGTACACCCTGATGTCCTTCTTCGTCACCGCGATGCTGGGCCTGCTCTACACGCTGCTGCACACCTACAGCGCGTCGGTGCTGGTGCTGCGGGTCGAGGAGACGGCGCTCGGCGCGGCCTGCGGGGTGGTCGCTGCGGCGCTGGTGCTGCCGGTGCACACGGACCGCCGTACGAACGAACTCCTCGGCACCGTGCTGGCGCGGCTCACGGACGTCACCGAGGCCGCCGTCGACCAGCTCAGCGGTGGGGCCCCGGCCGAACTGCTCGACAAAGCACGGGACTTGGACCAGGCGCTGGCCGACCTGAGCGCTTCCACACAGCCGCTGACCCACCCGATCACACCGTTGCGGGCGCGCCGGGACACGGCACGGTACGTCGTCGCACTCCTGGAGACCTGCGCCTATCACGCGCGGTATCTGGCGGCGACCGCCGAGCTGCTGCCCACGCATCCGTCGATAGCGGCCGATCCCCGGCTGCGTGAGGCGGGTCGCCGGATCGTGCACAACATCGGGGTGATCGGCGCGTACGTCACCGACGAGGGCGAAGACGGGGACGGCGTCGGCGCGATCGAGACCGGGCCCAGCATCGCGTCCCTGCTGCGGCCCGGAACGCCGGGGACCCCGCGCTACGGGCGCGTCACGGACCGCGTGCTGCGGCATCTGCAGCGCCTCGACGAGGCCGTGGTCGGCCTGGCCCGGCCGCTCGACGTACCGATCGCGGCCCCGGCGCAGTGAACTGCGCGCGCCTGGGTAGGCGACACGCATGACAGATGTCGTGGACTCGGACGAACTGTTGCGGCGCATCCAGCGGGCCCGGGCCTTCGCGGCCCAGGAGGTGCGGACATGGTCGGAACAGGGCGACGCCGTGAGGGAAGTGGCCTACGAGGTGGTTCTGCGCGTGCTGGACGAGATCGTGGCCCCCGGCCGGCATGCCACGAAGTGAAACCGGTCACGCGCCCGGTTGAGTTGGGTACGAAATGCCCGTGGATGGTTTACGGTTCATGCATACGTGGTCACGGAGTCGACCGTAGGGTCCTCCGCCGCCACCGCTTACGGCCCTGGCTGGTCTCCCCCGTCCAGCCAGGGCTTTTTCATGCCCGGATTCCGTCCCCCGAGGTGCCCGGGACGTCGGCAGAGGCTGAAATGGGCGTAGGGAGAATTCCGGATCCGCTGCCGGCGAGGAGCCCTGTGCCATGACCCAAGCGATAAAACTGCTGACCGCCCTGCCCCAGACCCAGCGCGAACGGCTCATGGAGCTCGCGCAGGAGGTCTCCTTCGCCGAGGACTCCAGGATCTTCGAGGCGGACGGCACGGCCGACCGCTTCTGGGTCGTCCGCTCCGGCGCCGTCTCGCTCGACCAGCGGGTCACCGCGCAGCAGCGGGTCACCGTGGCCACGCTCGGCGCGGGCGACCTGCTCGGCTGGTCCTGGCTGTTCCCGCCGTACAAGTGGGACTTCGGCGCGGAGGCGTTCAGTGCCGTGCGGGCCTACGAGTTCGACGCGGCGGCCGTCCTCGCGCTGTGCGTGGAGGATCCGCTGCTCGGGCTCTCCCTGGTCCGGATCGTCGCGGAGATCCTCGCGCACCGGCTGGAGCTGACCCGGAGCAAGCTGATGGAGCACTACGCGAGCCATGGGCCCGTCTGAGCGCCCTCAGATGCGGTAGCGGCGCAGCGCCGGGACGGTGGCGGCCAGGGTCAGCATGATGACCACGACCAGGATGCCGCCGCCCGCGACCGCCGTACGCGGGCCGAAAGCCGAGCCCGCCGTGCCGTGCAGCACGTCGGCGAGGCGTGGGCCGCCCGCCACCACGACGGTGAAGACGCCCTGCATACGGCCGCGCATCTCGTCGGTGGCGGCGGACAGCAGGATCGCCCCGCGGAACACCATGGAGACCATGTCGGCGACTCCGGCGGCGGCGAGGAACACCACGCCGATCCACAGGTTGCTGCTCAGCCCGAAACCGGTGATGGCAGCGCCCCAGGCGACGACCGCGCCGATCACCATCCAGCCGTGCCGGCGTGCCCGCGAGAACGTGCCGGAGAACAGTCCGCCGACCACAGCCCCGATGGGGATCGCCGCGAACAGCATGCCGAGCGCGAGACCCTCGCCGTAGGGCGCGTAGGTCTGGGCGGCGAGTTGCGGGAACAGGGCGCGGGGCATGCCGAAGACCATCGCGATGATGTCGGCGAGGAAGGACAGCAGCAGCACCTTGTGCAGCGAGATGTAGCGGAAGCCGGCGGCGACCTCGCGCCAGCCCGCGCGCCGCGGTGTCGCGGACTCCAGAGGCGGCAGCGAGGGCAGCTTGACGACCGCCCAGAGCGTGACGCACAGGGCCAGCGCGTCGATGAGATACAGCTCGGGCAGGCCGATGACCGGGATGAGGACACCCGCGAGGAGCGGTCCGACGACCTGCCCTGTCTGCATGACGGTCGAGCCGAGGGCGTTGGCGGCGGGCAGCTGTCCAGCGGGGACCAGGCGGGCGATGGAGGCGTTGCGGGCGGGCGCGTTGAGGCCCCAGAAGGCCTGCTGCACGGCGAGCAGCACCATCAGCGCGACCACGGATTCGAGCCCGGTGGCGGCCTGGACCCAGAACAGCACCGAGGTCACGGCTATGCCGCTGTTGGTGATCAGCAGCAGTTTGCGGCGGTCCATGCTGTCGGCGATCGCCCCGCCCCACAGCGCGAACACGATGAGCGGCAGCAGGCCGGCCATGCTGGCGGCGCCGACCCAGGCCGAGGAGCCCGTGATGTCGTAGATCTGCTTGGGTACGGCGACGGCGGTGAGCTGGCTGCCGACGGCCGTGACGATGGTCGAGGACCACAGTCGGCGGTAGGCGGGGATGCGCAGCGGGCGGGTGTCCATCGCCCAGCGGCGCCAGCCGCGCCGGGGGCCCGTCGCCGGTTCCCGGTCCTTCTCCGACTCGGGTTCCGTGCCGCTGTCGGTGCTCTCGCTCGTGTCCACTGGCTTCCTGGTTGCTCGCTACATCTAATCGACCGGGGTTCACTATCGCAGCACCGGCTGTGGCTGCCGAATCCGGCATCTCACGCTCCGGCGGCGAGCATTGCGCCGAGACCGATCATCGTCGCGGCGACCAGGCCGTCCAGCACCCGCCAGGCGGAGGGCCTGGCGAGGAAACGGCTGAGCAGGCGGGCGCCGAAGCCGAGCGCGGTGAACCAGCACAGGCTGGCGCAGACGGCGCCGAGTCCGAAGGTCCAGCGCAGCGGGCCGTGGGCGGCGGCGATGGAGCCGAGCAGGAACACGGTGTCCAGGTAGACGTGCGGGTTGAGCCAGGTCATCGCCAGACAGGTGAGGACGGCCCGGCGGCGCGAGCCGGTCGACTCGCCCTCGGCGTGCAGGGCGGCGGGCCGGAACACCCGGCGGGCGGCGAGGACGCCGTAGCAGAGCAGGAAGGCGCCGCCGATGAGTCCGACCGCCTTCAGCGCGCCCGGCCACGCGACCACGACCGCGCCGACCCCGCCGACGCCCAGCGCGATGAGGAGCGCGTCCGACAGGGCGCAGATGCCGACCACGGCGAGGACGGCGTCGCGGCGGATGCCCTGGCGCAGGACGAAGGCGTTCTGGGCGCCGATGGCGACGATGAGGGAGAGGCCGGTGCCGAATCCCGCGGCGGCGGCGGACAGTGCGTTGGTCACGCCTCGACGCTAAGGACGCCGGCGTCAGGAGTACAGCTAAAGATTCTTACGTAACATTAGCGCTCGTGATGATTTCGGAGCTTCCCCTCGACCAGGTACGCACGCTGCTCGCCGTGGTGGACGAGGGCACGTTCGACGCGGCGGCCGCCGCCCTGCATGTGACGCCCTCGGCGGTCAGCCAGCGCGTGAAGGCCCTGGAGCAGCGCACCGGCCGGGTCCTCCTGCTGCGCACCAAGCCGGTGCGGACGACCGAGTCCGGCGAGGTGGTCGTGCGCTTCGCGCGCCAACTGGCCCGCCTGGAACGGGACGCGCGCGCCGAGCTGGGGATGAGCGGGGCCGGGGAGTCGACCCGGGTGTCGATCGCCGTGAACGCCGACTCGCTGGCCACCTGGTTCCTGGGCGCCCTCACCCGCGTCCCGCGCGAACTCCGGGTCTGCTTCGAACTCCGCCGCGAGGACGAGGACCACACGGCGGCCCTGCTCCGCGAGGGCCTGGTCATGGCGGCGGTGACCTCGTCACCGGACGCCGTCCCGGGCTGCTCGGTCCGGGCGCTGGGACGGATGCGCTATCTGCCGGTCGCGAACCCGGAGTTCAGGGACACGTATCTCGCGGGTCCACTGCGGGACACGCTGACCGAGGCGCCGGTGATCACCTTCGACCGGCGGGACGACTTCCAGGACTCCTTCGTACGACGGCTGCTGCGCGGACAGGGCGGTGCGAGTGCGGTACGGCATCTCGTGCCGACCTCGGAGGGGTTCGTCGAGGCCGTCGCCGCGGGGTTGGGGTGGGGCATGGTGCCGGAGATGCAGGCAGCTCCGCTGTTGAGTGCCGGGCGGTTGGTGAACTTCGCGCCGGAGAGGTCGGTCGACGTGCCGCTGTACTGGCAGCAGTGGAAGCTGGACTCGCCTGCGCTGGCGGCCGTGGCGGGGGCGGTCATGGGGACGGCGGCGGAGGCGTTGCGGGGCTGAGCGCGCCATCGGTCGTGTCGATGTGCGGCTCCGCCGCGGGGCCGCAGTGTGCCGTTGTTCGTCTGCTACGCCGTCGTGGCTGATCGCGCCGTTCCCCGCGCCCCTTCGGGGCGCTGCCGCATCACGGTGAACCTCGCACGGGCTGCTCAGGGACGCGTGGACTTCAGTCGGGCGGCCGCGCTGTCCAGCAGCATCTCCAGAGCCGTCGGATACGCGCTGTCGGCCATGCGGGCCGCCAGGAGCGGGGCCGCCTCGGCGATGCGGGGGTGGGTGGTGCGGGGCAGGCGGGCGTAGGTCGAGCGCCACATGTCCTCGTCGGCGCGGAGAGCCGCGCTCGGCAGGGCGAGGGACGCGGCATCCAGGGCGGCGAAGGCCAGGGTCTGGTCGATGAACGCGTGGTAGATCCGCACGGTGTCCGGCAGCGGGAACCCGGCCGTGCGCAGCACGTCCAACACGGCCTCGTCGGCGGCCAGTTCGTTGGCCCGGCCGGTGACCCGGCTCGCGGTGAGCTGGGCGGCCTGCGGGTGGGCGACGTACGCGGCGTGGATGCGCAGGCCGATCGCGCGCAGGTCGGCCCGCCACTCCCCCGTCGGCTCCCAGCCCCGCAGCGCCTGCCCGACGAGGGCGTCGCCGATGGCCAGGGTCAGCTCGTCCATGCCGCGGAAATAGCGGTAGAGCGTGCTCGGGTCGGCGTCCAGGGCCAGGCCCAGACGGCGGGCGGTCAGACCGGCGCTGCCGTGTTCGCGCAGCATGCGCAGGGCCGTGTCGACGATCAGCTGCTCGGACAGGACGGTGCCGTTCTTGGTGGGACGGCGCCGTCGCCGCTTCTCCTCCGACACCACCGGTTTCGGCATCGCGGCCTCCTCTGCGTGTCCCTGTGCGTCCATGCGCGTCTATGCGTGCCCTTATGCCAACGCCATTGACCTTATCCGCGCGACCGGCGTTGTATCGCCCGTGAGATTTCGGCAGTGAAGGAGTTCTTGCCATGCGTGTACTGCTCGTGGGAGCCGGTGGTGTGGGAACCGCGGTCACCCGGATCGCGGCCCGGCGTCCGTTCTTCGACGCGATGGTGGTCGCCGACTACGACCTCTCCCGGGCGGAGGCCGCGGTCGCGGCGCTCGGGGCGGACGGCGCCCGGTTCCGCGCCGAGCGGCTGGACGCGAGCGCCGAGGAGGCCGTCGTGGCGGCGCTGCGTACGCACGAGTGCGATGTGCTGCTGAACGCGACCGACCCGCGCTTCGTCCTGCCCCTGTTCCGTGCGGCGCGTGCCGCCGGGGCCAACTACCTCGACATGGCGATGTCGCTGTCCCGGCCGCACCCGGACCGACCGTACGAGGAGTGCGGGGTCAAGCTCGGGGACGCGCAGTTCGAGGACGCGGCCGAGTGGGAGAAGGCCGGTGCGCTGGCCCTCGTCGGGATGGGTGTGGAGCCGGGTCTCTCGGACGTGTTCGCGCGCTACGCCGCCGATGAACTCTTCGACGAGATCGAGGAGATCGGCATCCGCGACGGGGCGAACCTCACCGTCGACGGCTACGACTTCGCGCCCTCCTTCAGCATCTGGACGACGATCGAGGAGTGCCTGAACCCGCCGGTGGTCTACGAGGCCGACCGCGGCTGGTTCACCACGGAACCGTTCAGCGAGCCCGAGGTGTTCGACTTCCCCGAGGGCATCGGCCCGGTCGAGTGCGTGAACGTGGAGCACGAGGAGGTGCTGCTGGTCCCGCGCTGGGTCGACGCGCGCCGGGTCACCTTCAAGTACGGCCTGGGCGGCGACTTCATCGAGACCCTCAAGACCCTCCACCTGCTGGGCCTCGACCGCACCGAGCCGGTCACCGTGCCGAGCGCTTCGGGCCCGACTGCCGTGTCCCCCAGGGATGTTGTGGCCGCCTGCCTGCCCGACCCCGCGACGCTGGGCGACCGTATGCACGGCAAGACGTGTGCGGGCACGTGGGTGCGCGGCACGAAGGACGGGGCGCCGCGCGAGGTGTACCTCTACCACGTGGTCGACAACCAGTGGTCGATGGCGGAGTACGGCTCCCAGGCAGTGGTCTGGCAGACGGCCATCAACCCGGTGATCGCCCTGGAGTTGCTGGCCACGGGGGCGTGGAGCGGCTCGGGCGTGCTGCGTCCGAACGGGTGTCGTCTATCTGGGTGTTGAGGACGAGGCTGCCTTGGACGCGGTTGTAGAGGATCAGGACGCTGTGGAGGCTGTCGAGGGCGTCCCGCATGGGCGGCTTGGGAT